>NZ_JBEZKJ010000009.1:150284-155449 GCF_040651675.1 Streptomyces sp. NPDC048415
CGGGCGTCGAGACCGGAGAGGCCGCGCACCGCGACGTACGCCTTCTCGCGACCGGCCGACGGGGGGATGAGCAGGTCGTGACGAACACGGTCCGTCACCGGCCACCGCGCGCGTGACCGGATGCCGTCGTCGGGCGGTTCGCCCGGGAACTCGTCGGCCTGCCCCCGGCGCGGACGCCGCGGGGTGACCGAGGCGGCGGTGACCTGGCTGGTCGAACTGATCGTGGATCCGGCCACCGCAGGTGCCGCAGCGCCCGCGGCTGAGGCAGCTGCCGGCGTGGCTCATCGCCGCGCCGCCGATGCCGGCCTGCGGCTCCTCGTCCCGAACGACGGGGACCCGGTGCCCCACTACCGGCGGCGCAGCGCACTGGCTCCGTCCTGCCCCAAGAACCGACGGAAGCCTCCGCCGGACGCGGCCGGCCCGCACCGTGCGTCAGGGTTACGTCAAAGACGTCCCCGGCGACCTCTCGCGTCCCTTTCGCCGGGATTCGTGACCGTAGGGTCGACGCTGCGTACACAGTGGTGACAGGAAGACAATAGGGGTCATGGGACGCGGCAGCCTTCGGATCTACCTCGGTGCGGCACCGGGCGTCGGCAAGACCTACGCGATGCTCTCCGAGGCGCACCGCCGCGTCGAGCGGGGCACCGACTGTGTGGTCGCCTTCGTGGAGCACCACCGTCGGCCGCGCACCGAGGTGATGCTGCACGGCTTGGAGCAGGTGCAGCGCAGGGAGCTGGAGTACCGGGGCGGTCTCTTCACCGAGATGGATGTGGACGCCGTGTTGGAGCGCGCCCCGGCCGTCGCCCTGGTGGACGAACTCGCGCACACCAACGTCCCCGGCTCGCGCAACGACAAGCGCTGGCAGGACGTCGAGGAACTGCTCGCGGCCGGCATCGACGTCGTCTCGACCGTCAACATCCCGCACCTGGAGTCACTCGGTGATGTCGTCGAGTCGATAACGGGCGTACGGCAGCGGGAGACCGTCCCGGACGAGGTGGTGCGCCGGGCCGACCAGATCGAGCTGGTCGACATGTCGCCGCAGGCACTGCGGCGGCGGATGGCGCACGGCAACATCTACAAGTCCGACAAGGTCGACGCGGCCCTGTCCAACTACTTCCGGCCCGGCAATCTCACCGCCCTGCGCGAGCTGGCGCTGCTCTGGGTCGCCGACCGGGTCGACGAATACCTCACCGAGTACCGCAACGAGCACCGGGTCTCGAAGATCTGGGGATCGCGGGAGCGGATCGTGGTGGGGCTGACGGGCGGCCCGGAAGGGCGCACCCTGATCCGCCGTGCCGCGCGGCTCGCCGAGAAGGGCGCGGGCGGCGAGGTGATGGCCGTCTACATCGCCCGCAGCGACGGGCTCACCTCCGCCTCGCCCAAGGAACTCGCCCTCCAGCGCACCCTCGTCGAGGACCTCGGCGGCACCTTCCACCACGTCGTCGGGGACGACATACCGGCCTCCCTGCTGGACTTCGCGCGGGGCGCCAACGCCACCCAGATCGTGCTGGGCTCCTCGCGCCGCAAGACCTGGCAGTACGTCTTCGGACCGGGCGTCGGCGCCACGGTCGCCCGCGAGTCGGGCCCCGACCTGGACGTCCACATCGTCACCCACGACGAGGTCGCCAAGGGCCGCGGTCTGCCGGTGGTGCGGGGGGCGCGGCTCGGGCGCTCCCGGATCATCTGGGGCTGGCTGGTCGGCATCGGCGGCCCGGTGGTCTTCGCGCTGCTGCTGAACACCGTCGACCTCGGCCTGGCCAACGACATGCTGCTGTTCCTCACGGTGACGGTCGCGGCGGCCCTGCTCGGCGGCCTCTACCCGGCGCTGGCCTCGGCGGCCTTCGGCTCGCTGCTGCTGAACTACTTCTACACGCCGCCCCTGCACCGGCTGACGATCGCCGATCCCAGGAACATCGTCGCCATCGCGATCTTCGTGGGCGTCGCCGTCTCCGTGGCGTCGGTGGTGGACCTGGCGGCCCGTCGCACCCACCAGGCGGCGCACCTGCGCGCCGAATCGGAGATCCTCTCCTTCCTCGCGGGCAGTGTCCTGCGCGGCGAGAGCAGCCTGGAGGCCCTGCTGGAGCGGGTCCGGGAGACCTTCGGGATGGAGTCGGTCGCGCTGCTGGAGCGGGCGGGCGACGTCGAACCGTGGACGTGCGCGGGCAGTGTGGGGCCGGGGCCCTCGGCCCGTCCCGAGGACGCGGACGTGGACATGCCGGTCGGCGACCACATGGCACTCGCCCTGTCCGGACGTGTCCTGCCCGCTTCCGACCGCCGGGTCCTCGCCGCTTTCGCCGCGCAGGCCGCTGTGGTCCTGGACCGCCAGCGCCTCCAGCACGAGGCCGACCAGGCCAAGGAACTGGCCGAGGGCAACCGCATCCGTACGGCGCTGCTGGCCGCCGTCAGCCACGACCTGCGCACCCCGCTGGCCGGCATCAAGGCCGCCGTGTCCTCGCTGCGGTCCGACGACGTGGCCTGGTCCGAAGAGGACCAGGCGGAGCTGCTCGAAGGAATCGAGGACGGCGCCGACCGCCTCGACCACCTGGTGGGCAACCTGCTGGACATGTCCCGTCTGCAGACCGGCACGGTCGCCCCGCTGATCCGCGAGATCGACCTCGACGAGGTGGTCCCGATGGCCCTGGGCGGAGTCCCCGAGGAGGGCGTCGAACTGGAGATCCCGGAGAGCCTGCCGATGGTCGCCGTCGACGCGGGGCTGCTGGAGCGCGCGGTCGCCAACCTCGTCGAGAACGCCGTCAAGTACAGCCCCGTCGACGCACTCGTCCTGGTGTCCGCCAGCGCCCTCGCCGACCGGGTCGAGGTACGTGCGGTGGACCGCGGCCCGGGCGTCCCGGACGACGCCAAGGAACGCATCTTCGCGCCCTTCCAGCGCTACGGCGACGCCCCGCGCGGCGCCGGAGTGGGCCTCGGCCTCGCGGTCGCCCGCGGCTTCGCGGAGGCGATGGGCGGCACCCTCGACGCCGAGGACACCCCCGGCGGCGGACTCACCATGGTGCTCACGGTCCGGGCGGTCGAGCGCCGGCCCGACCTCGCCACGGCAACAGCGGAAAGGCAGGCTTCATGACCAGGGTCCTCGTGGTCGACGACGAACCGCAGATCACCCGAGCCCTCGTGATCAACCTGAAGGCACGCAAGTACGAGGTCGACGCGGCCCCCGACGGAGCCACCGCGCTCGAGCTCGCCGCCGCCCGGCACCCCGATGTCGTCGTGCTCGACCTGGGCCTGCCCGACATGGACGGCGTCGAGGTCATCAAGGGGCTGCGCGGCTGGACCCGGGTGCCGATCCTGGTGCTGTCAGCGCGGCACTCCTCCGACGAGAAGGTCGAGGCGCTGGACGCGGGCGCCGACGACTACGTCACCAAGCCGTTCGGCATGGACGAGCTGCTGGCCCGGCTGCGCGCTGCCGTCCGCCGCGCCGAGCCGACCGGGGGAGGCGGGGACGACATGATCGTGGAGACCGAGGGGTTCACCGTCGACCTGGCGGCGAAGAAGGTCCACCGCGACGGTCGGGACGTACGCCTCACCCCCACGGAGTGGCACCTGCTGGAGGTACTCGTGCGCAACACGGGCCGTCTGGTCGGCCAGAAGCAGCTGCTGCAGGAGGTATGGGGGCCGTCGTACGGGACGGAGAGCAACTATCTGCGCGTGTACATGGCACAGCTGCGCCGGAAGCTGGAGGCGGACCCCTCCCACCCGAGGCACTTCATCACGGAACCGGGGATGGGGTACAGATTCGAGGAGTGAGCGTGGTCGAGGCGGCGGCGCCGCGGGTACGTCACTGTCACCGGCCCCCGGTACGCTTTCGGTATGAGTGCTGTTCCTCGTTCCGAAAAGCCGGCGGGCCGGTTCCGGCGCATGATAGACCGGCTCTCCTCGTCCCAGGAGGACTTGGAGTCCGAGGAGCTGCGGGAGGACGCCCAGACCGCGGGCTGCACCCGCATCGGCGACTGCCACGACCGCCAGATCGTCACGGTTACTGGTACGTTGCGCACGGTCACTCTGCGGCCACGGGCCGGCGTCCCGGCCCTGGAGGCCGAGCTGTTCGACGGCTCGGCAGCCCTGGACGTGGTCTGGCTCGGCCGGCGCTCCATCGTCGGGATCGAGCCGGGGCGCAAGCTGATCGCATCGGGCCGCGTTTCGATGAGCCGGGGCCGTAGGGTGCTGTTCAACCCGAAGTACGAACTCAGACCGCTTGGACGGGAGTAGCCGGTGACGTCGCTCGACAAGCCGACCGAAGGCGCCCAGCAGGACTCGAGGGCGGTGACCGAGGCCGCGCTCTTCGAGGCGTTCGGCGGCGTACGGGGCATGGTCGAGACGGTGATGCCCGGCCTGCTCTTCGTCACCATCTTCACGATCAACAAGGACCTGCACTGGTCGGCGATCGCCGCCCTCGGAGTGTCCCTGCTGCTCGTCGTCGTGCGCCTGGTGAAGCGGGACACCGTGAAGCACGCGTTCAGCGGTGTCTTCGGCGTCGCCTTCGGCGTGGTCTTCGCGATGATGACGGGCAACGCGAAGGACTTCTACCTGCCGGGCATGCTCTACACGCTGGGCCTGGCCATCGCCTACATCGTCACGACCCTCGCGGGCGTCCCCCTGATCGGCCTCATCCTCGGCCCGGTCTTCAAGGAGAACCTCTCCTGGCGGACCCGCAACCCCGGCCGCAAGAAGGCGTATGCGAAGGCGAGTTGGGCCTGGGGTCTGATCCTGCTCGCCAAGTGCGCGGTGCTGTTCCCGCTGTACTGGTGGGCCGACACCACCAAGTTCGGCTGGATCCTGATCGCGCTGAAGATCCCGCCCTTCCTGCTCGCCGTCTGGCTCACTTGGGTCTTCCTCGCGAAGGCGCCCGCCCCCATCGACGTGTTCGCGGAGATGGAGGCGGAGGAGAAGGCCGAGAAGGCCGAGAAGGAGCGCAAGGCCGCGCTCGCCGAGGAGCGCGGCGAGAGCGCGCCCGCCCGGCACCGCCGCGAGGCGTAGCCGCCTTCGGCCGTACGGCGCCGGGAGGCGTCACGGCTTCGACGCGTACGACGATGGGGGCGGCCCGGGGTCAACGGGGGCCCCCCACCGGGGAACAAAAAAGAAAAACAAGGCAACCACGTGAACGCAAAAGAAAGGGAGAGAGGAGGGTGGGGGTAGAGTGTGGGAAAAAA
>NZ_JBEZKJ010000010.1:0-140652 GCF_040651675.1 Streptomyces sp. NPDC048415
CTGGGCCCGGGGCGCCACGCCCGGGGTCCCCGCCCCGGCGTCGTCCGCGGCACTCACAATTTGGGCGCCGGCGCTTAACACGTGTAAACCGCCATGGACGCGAGTGTGGCCCCCCGCACAACACCCGGGGCCCCCTCACTCGGGTAAGTCCGGCTGGCGTCCGGCTGGCGTCCGGCTGGCGTACGACCGGATCAGACGGTCGTGATGACCTCTTCGGCCGCCAGGCGCGGGGAGCGCGGGAACCAGGCGTCCTCGCCCGGCTTGCCGATATTGACGATCATCAGCGGGGTGTGGTCGCCGTCCAGGAACTCCTTCTGGACGCCGGCGAAGTCGAAGCCGGTCATCGGGCCGGCGGCCAGGCCCGCCGCGCGGACGCCGATGATGAAGTACGCGGCCTGCAGCGCGGCGTTCAGGGCGGCGGCACCCTCACGAGCCGGGCGCTCGGCGAAGAAGACGTCCTTGGCGGCCGGGAAGTGCGGGAAGAGGGTCGGCAGCTCCTCGTGGAACTCGTTGTCCGCGGAGAGGATCGCGACCAGCGGGGCGGCGGCGGTCTTCGGCTGGTTGGCCTCGGCCAGGTGCGGGACGAGACGCTCGCGGGCCTCGGCGGAGCGGACCAGGGTGATGCGCAGCGGCGACTGGTTGAAGGCGGTCGGGCCGTACTTGACCAGGTCGTAGATCGCCTGCACCTGCTCGTCGGTCACCTGCTCGTCGGTGAACGTGTTCGCGGTGCGGGCCTCGCGGAACAGCAGGTCCTGGGCGGTGGGGTCAAGAACGAGAGACATGACAAACCTTCTCGGGAAGTCCGGTGGATCCGGGGGGTCGGCTGACAACACCGACAGTACGTCGAAGAGGTTTAAAGTTCAACCAAAAAGGGGCGAGGTGATCCGCTTCACAGGTCAAGAGGGGGTGGGCGCGACCGCCGTCATGCCTGGGGAGGGCGGGCCGCCGCTTACGCGGGGCCGATTGCTGGGGCATGGGCGGCCATGGGTGGCGCGGGCCGGAGGGGGACGTCGGCGACCTCGGCTCACGCGGGCCGTAGCCGGACGTCGGCGACCGCGGCTCATGCGGGCCCGTGCTGGGCATGGGCGGCCAGCGCTTGAGTGGGCGGGAGTCGCTTACGCGGGAGAGCCGCCGCTGACGTGGGCCGGATGTCGCTTACGCGGGAGAGCCGCCGCTGACGTGGGCCGGATGTCGCTTACGCGGGCAGCCGCCGCTTACGTGGCTCGGCCCTCGCTTACGCGGGCCGGTCGCCGCTCAGGGGCAGGTCGCCGGGCTGACCATGTCGCCCGGTCGCCGGGGTGATCACGTAGGCCGGGTGCCGGACCGATCACGTCGGCCGGGCGCCGATGGACGCTCACTCGGAGTCGGTGTCCTCACCTTTCTCCGACTCCTCCTCGGCCAGCGCCGCGTCCAGCCGGGCCCGCGCGCCCTCCAGCCAGCGCCGGCAGACCTTCGCCAGCTCCTCGCCCCTCTCCCAGAGCGCGAGGGATTCCTCGAGGGTCGTACCGCCCGCCTCCAGACGGCGTACGACCTCGATCAGCTCGTCCCGTGCCTGCTCGTACCCGAGCGCCTCGTCCACCTTGCTGGTCATGCGCCCACCCTATGCATCGACTCGAACCGTGAATTCGCCCTCGGCGACCCGCGCCCGCAGCGGCTCGTCCGCCGTGACCTCCGCCGGGTCCCGGACCACATGACCGTCGGCCCGCTGCAGCACCGCGTACCCCCGCTGGAGGGTCGCGGCGGGGGAGAGGGCCACCACGCGCGCGTGGGTGTGCGTCAGCTCCGAGTCGGCGCGGTCGAGCTGGTGCCCGAGGCAGCGCCGGCCCCGGTCGAGCATCGAGGCGACCTGGTCCGCCCGCTCGTCGACCATGCGGTGCGGATCCTCTATCGAGGGCCGGGCCAGCGCGTGCGCGAGCCCGCGCTCCTCCCGCTCGATGAACGACCGCACACAGCGCCGCGCCCGGTCCCGAAGGAACCGCACCCGCTCGTACTCCTCGCCGACGTCCGGTACGACCTTCTTGGCGGCGTCGGTCGGCGTGGACGCGCGCAGGTCGGCCACGTGGTCGAGCAGCGGATTGTCGGGCTCGTGTCCGATGGCCGACACGACGGGCGTACGGCAGGACGCGACCGCCCGTACGAGCTGCTCGTCGGAGAACGGCAGCAGGTCCTCCACGCTGCCGCCGCCCCGCGCCACGATGATCACGTCGACGTCGTCGAGCGCGTCCAGATCCTTCACGGCCTGCACGACCTGTGGAACGGCGTGCACGCCCTGCACGGCGACGTTGCGCACCTCGAAGCGGACGGCGGGCCAGCGGTGCCGCGCGTTCTCCAGCACGTCCCGCTCGGCGGCGGACGCCCGCCCGCAGACCAGCCCGATGAGCTGCGGCAGGAAGGGCAGCGCCTTCTTGCGCTCGGGCGCGAACAGGCCCTCACTCGCCAGCGACTTCTTCAACTGCTCGAGCCGGGCGAGGAGTTCCCCGACCCCGACCGGCTTGATCTCGGCGGCCCGCAACGACAGCTGTCCCCGCGGCGCATACCACTCAGGCTTCGCGTGGACGACGACGCGGGCGCCCTCGCTCACCACGTCGGCCACCGCGTCGAACACCTGCCGATAGCAGGTCACGCTCACGGAGATGTCGTACGACGGATCGCGCAGCGTCAGGAAGACGACGCCCGCGCCCGGGCGCCGCGACAACTGGGTGATCTGCCCCTCGACCCACACCGCGCCGAGCCGGTCGATCCATCCCCCGATGAGCCGCGACACCTCGCCGACGGGCAGCGGGGCGTCCGCGGACGTGTTGAGTGCCATGCGCCCGAGCGTAACGGCCGCCACCGACAGTGCCCGCACTCGTGCCGTGGCCGTTCCGAACGCGCCTGGCACCGGTGCCTCTGCCCCACCCGTGCCACCCTGGCGGCACGATGGCCCGCAGCTGGAACGGCTACGCCTCCGGGGTGACCCGCCCGCGCTGGGCCACCAGCACCGCCAGTCCCACCACCAGCCAGATCGCCCCCACCACTTGGGCCGTCCCCGACGCCTCGACGATGACCGCGATGGTGATCGCGGCGCCGAGGACCGGGACCAGGACGTGCCGCCACCACACCACGGGGCCTCCCCGGCGGCGTACGGCGAACCAGCCCACCACGCTCGCGTGCAGCAGCGTGAACGCGGTCAGCGCGCCGATGTCGACCACGGACACCAGCTTGTCGAGGCCGTCGTCGCGGCAGGCGGCCCAGACCGCGGCGACCAGCGTGATGACGGCCGCGCACAGCAGCGCCGCCCGCGGCACTCCCGCGTCGGTCCGCGACAGCGCCCGCGGCAGCCGGCGGTCACGGGCCATCGCGAAGACGAGGCGCCCGGCCGCGGCCTGCCCGGCGAGCGCCGCGAACGCCGCGCCGATCGCCTTGCTCACGGCCACCAGGTTGTGCAGCCACGAACCGACCGAGGAGTCCACCGCGTCGTAGAAGGCAGACCCCTGCTTGCCGGGGTCGGCGGCGAGCCGCGCGGACGACAGCGGCTCCAGCAACGCCACCAGATACGTCTGCGCCACGAACAGCACACCCGCCAGCACCAGGCAGAACAGCACCGCGCGGGCCACCTTCTCCGAGCCGCCCGTGACCTCCTCCGCGAAGGTCGCGATCGCGTCGAAGCCCAGATACGACAGCACGGCGACCGAGACGGCACCGATCACCGCGGACAGCGCGAACGCGCCCTGTGTGCCGTCCCCGGACAGCGGTGACAGCCAGTCGCGGTGGGCCCCGTGGCGCGCGAGCATGACGATCGCCGACACGACGAAGACAAGGAGGACCACGATTTCCATCGCGAGCACCAGGAAGCCGACCTGAGCGGCGGCCCGTACGCCCCACAGGTTCAGCAGCGTGGTGATGACCACGGCGAGCGCGGTCCACACCCACCGGGAGACGCCCGGGACCAGCGAGTTCATCGCGATCCCGGAGAACAGGTACGCCACCGCCGGGATGAGCAGATAGTCCAGCATCGCCATCCACCCGGCGATGAACCCGGCCTCGTTTCCGAGCCCCACGCGCGCGTAGGCGAATACCGAACCCGCCTGGGGGACGACGCGGACCATCTGGGCATAGCTGAATGCGGTGAACGCCATCGCGACCGTGGCGACGAGGTAGACCAGCGCGACCGCCCCGTGCGACTTGGCGTCGAGGGTCCCGAAGACACCGACCGGGGCCATGGGGGCGATGAACAGCAGCCCGTAGACGACGAGATCCCGGAAGCCGAGGCTGCGGCGCAGCTCCTGTTCCTCGTCCGCCGCGCCGGCCGAGGCCTCCGTGTCGGACATCGATTCCTCCCGAGAGTCGCGCCTGGCCCCACCCCTCCCAGCTCCCCATCAGTCTCCCCAAGGAGGCGATCTTTGACCCGCCGAGCGCGGCCTTACGATGGGGGGCATGACTGCTTCGCCTGGCCGCCGTGTCCTGCTCGCCGCCCCCCGGGGCTACTGCGCGGGCGTGGACCGCGCCGTGATCGCCGTCGAGAAGGCCCTGGAGCAGTACGGGGCCCCGATCTATGTCCGCCACGAGATCGTCCACAACAAGTACGTCGTGCAGACCCTGGAAAAGAAGGGCGCGATTTTCGTCGAGCAGACGGCGGAGGTCCCCGAGGGAGCCATCGTCATGTTCTCGGCGCACGGCGTCGCGCCTGTAGTCCACGACGAGGCCGCGGCCGGCAAGCTCGCCACCATTGACGCGACCTGCCCGCTGGTCACCAAGGTCCACAAGGAAGCCGTCCGCTTCGCGAACGAGGACTTCGACATCCTCCTCATCGGCCACGAGGGCCACGAGGAGGTCATCGGCACCTCCGGCGAGGCGCCCGAGCACATCACCCTGGTCGACGGCCCCGAGGACGTCGCCAAGGTCGAGGTCCGCGACCCGTCCAAGGTCGTCTGGCTGTCCCAGACCACTCTGTCGGTCGACGAGACCATGGAGACGGTCGACGCGCTGAAGGTGAAGTTCCCGCAGCTCATCTCCCCGCCGAGCGACGACATCTGCTACGCGACGCAGAACCGTCAGCTCGCGGTGAAGCAGATGGGCGAGGAGGCGGACCTGGTCATCGTCGTCGGCTCCCGCAACTCCTCCAACTCCAAGCGGCTCGTCGAGGTCGCCAAGCTCGCGGGCGCGCGCGACGCGTATCTCGTGGACTTCGCCGACGAGATCGAGGAGGCGTGGCTGGAGGGCGCGACGACGGTCGGTGTCACCTCGGGCGCCTCCGTCCCCGAGGTCCTGGTCGAGCAGGTCCTGGAATGGCTGTCGCAGCGCGGTTTCGAGGACGTGGAGCTCGTCAAGGCCGCCGAGGAGTCCATCACCTTCTCGCTGCCGAAGGAGCTGCGCCGCGATCTGCGCGCGGAGGCGGCGGCGCTGATCGAGCAGCGGACGACGGGCACGGCATCTTCGGCCGAGTGACGGCACCCCTCGACCGCGTGACTGTCAGTCGTACGTCGTAACGTAGGGCCATGCAGATCTTCGGCGTGGACATTGGCGGATCCGGGATCAAGGGCGCCCCCGTGGACCTGGACCGCGGGGACCTCACCCAGGAGCGCTTCAAGGTGCTCACCCCGCATCCGGCGACGCCCGACGCGGTGGCCGACGGCGTGCAGGAGGTCGTCGGCCACTTCGGCTGGACCGGCCCGGTCGGCATCACCTTCCCGGGCGTGGTCACCGGCGGCGCCACCATCCGTACGGCGGCCAATGTCGACAAGGGCTGGATCGACACCGACGCGCGCGCCCTGCTGAGCGAGCGGCTCGGCGGCCTTCCGGTGACCGTACTGAACGACGCGGACGCGGCGGGCGTCGCCGAGACCCAGTTCGGCGCCGGGCGCGACCGCCGGGGCACGATCATCCTCCTCACCTTCGGCACGGGCATCGGCAGCGCCCTCTTCATCGACGGTGAGCTGGTGCCCAACACAGAACTGGGCCACCTGGAGCTGAACGGGCACGACGCGGAGAAGCGCGCCTCCACGAAGGCCAAGGAGGACCACGAGCTGACGTGGGAGCAGTGGGCGCATCGGGTCACGAAGTACCTCGCCCATGTCGAGATGCTCTTCTCCCCGGAGCTCTTCATCATCGGCGGCGGTGTCAGCCGCAAGTCCGACAAGTTCCTGCCCCTGATCGAGGGCATCAAGGCGGAGATCCTCCCGGCGCAGCTGCAGAACAACGCCGGGATCGTGGGGGCGGCGATGAGAGCGGCGAAGACAGCGGGGTAGGCCCCGGTTCGGGGAAGGGGGTCGCGGGCAGGGCGCGACCGCCGGCCTCGGCGCCGGCGTCCACCGCGCCGACCACTGCTGTTTCGAGCCGAGCCGAGCCGAGCCGTCGCCGAGCCGAGCCTTCCCACCACCCGGGATGGGTGGCGCGTCTCGCCCGTCCTTCCGGCAGCTGGGTTGCTTCGGCGTCGTTTCGAGCTGAGCCTTCCAGCCGGCCGAGGACGGGTGGGCGTGGTGGAATCCCGCCGCGAAGCGACGAAAACCCACCATCGACCTCCCGGCCGAGGACGGGTGGGCGTGGTGGGAACCTGCCGCGAAGCGACGAAAACCCACCATCGACCTCCCGGCCGAGGACGGGTGGGCGTGGTGGGAACCTGCCGCGAAGCGGCGAAAAAACCCACCACCGACCTCAGGTCGGCCGGCGACGCATGGAAGCCTCCGCCCGGCGCTGGGCGGCCCGTCGGCTCATGAGCCGAATCTTCCGCGCGGTCACGATGACCCCCGCGACCAGCGTCCCCCCGTACAGCCACCCCGCCTGGAAGGCGAGCCCGGTCACCAGCCCCATGAGGCGCCCCCCGAGCCCCCCGCCGCCGTCGGCGACCGGCAGCAGCCCGAACGCGAACGCGATCGGCACGACGACGGGCGCGCTCACCAGGTCCCCCCGCCGCACCCACACCGCGGTCAGCGCGCACACCGGCAGAAACAGCACCCCGTACACCGTCGTCGACGCCCCGAACAGCAACTGGTCGAGACAACCGAGCGCGAACATCGACGCACTGCAGAACAGTCCGCTGCCCAGCCCGGTCAGCCGCGGATTCGGCATCCGCCGCGCCGCCTGGACCAACGGCGGCACCGGCCGCCGCGCCCCCGAGGAGCCCCGCCGAACACCGTCGGCCGCGCCCCGCCCGGCCTGCGCGGGAACGGGCATGCCGCGTCGCGGTCTGTACTGAGGGGGACGCGTCCTGTGTTGCTCCACCGGACCAACTTAGGTCGGTTTATGTGTCGAATAGCCCCTGGGACACGCCGAAGGCACGCGGAACAACGGCCGATGGGCAGAGCTTGGCCAAGCGTTCGACACGTCGCCGGTGCGGGTCCGTGCACGCCGTAGACTGGTGGATCGTCCTCCACCCTCATGTACGGGAAGTCGCAACGTGTCGCTCACGATCGGAATCGTCGGTCTGCCCAATGTCGGCAAGTCGACCCTGTTCAACGCCCTGACCAAGAACGACGTGCTCGCGGCCAACTACCCGTTCGCCACCATCGAGCCGAACGTGGGCGTGGTCGGCGTCCCGGACGCCCGTCTCACCAAGCTGGCCGAGATCTTCGGCTCGCAGCGCATCCTCCCGGCGACCGTCGATTTCGTCGACATCGCGGGCATCGTGAAGGGTGCCTCGGAGGGCGAGGGCCTGGGCAACAAGTTCCTCGCGAACATCCGTGAGTCGGACGCGATCTGCCAGGTCATCCGCGCCTTCAAGGACGAGAACGTCGTGCACGTCGACGGCAAGGTCTCGCCCAAGGACGACATCGAGACGATCAACACCGAGCTGATCCTCGCGGACCTCCAGACGATCGAGAAGGTCCTGCCGCGTCTCCAGAAGGAGTCGCGCATCAAGAAGGACATCGCTCCCAAGGTCGCGGCGGTCGAGGCGGCGAAGGAGATCCTGGAGAGGGGCGACACGCTCTTCTCGCAGGGCATCGTCCAGGGCTCCGGCAACGAGGAGCTGCTGCACGACCTGCACCTGCTCACCACCAAGCCGTTCCTCTACGTCTTCAACGTGGACGAGGACGAGCTGGTCGACGACGACTTCAAGGCCGAGCAGCGCGCCCTGGTCGCCCCCGCCGAGGCGATCTTCCTCAACGCCAAGCTGGAGGCGGACCTCGCCGAGCTCGACGACGAGGACGCGATGGAACTCCTGGAGTCGGTGGGCGCCGAGGAGCCGGGCCTGACCACCCTCGCCCGCGTCGGCTTCAACACCCTCGGCCTGCAGACCTATCTGACGGCCGGCCCCAAGGAATCCCGCGCCTGGACCATCAAGAAGGGCGCCACTGCCCCCGAGGCCGCCGGTGTCATCCACACCGACTTCCAGAAGGGCTTCATCAAGGCCGAGGTCATCTCCTTCGAGGCCCTCGTCGACACGGGCTCAGTCGCCGAGGCCCGCGCCAAGGGCAAGGCCCGCATGGAAGGCAAGGACTACGTCATGCAGGACGGCGACGTGGTGGAGTTCCGCTTCAACGTTTAGCGGCCGCGAGATCGTGGACGCGGTGATTTAGCAAACGTGCAGGTCAGTTGGGGTCGGCCCGAGTCGGGGTCGGCCCCGTTGGCGTGCCCGTGGCTGGATCCGTGCTGGATTTTCTGACGTTTCGTCATCTGTCGTCATCCGTTGTTCTCCGTACGCCGGCTGGATCGATAAGCCGCTGGCCAGTTGTGGAGCGCTGGCGATCCAGGCGGTCATCCAGGTTCGCCGGTAGGGGACGCTGGCTGCATACCTCGTGTTGTTGAGCCTCAAGTCCTCGGGATGAGACCACCGTTTGCTGCTCGGTGCCGGAGCCGATGGTGTCATTCGGTGGCGTCGGGAGCGGGCTGGGTCGTCAGCAGCAGATTCAGCCGTCGCGCAGCTCGCTGTCTTCCTACTCCTGGAGCGGGGTGCGTGGGCCTGTTCGGCCGTGATCCGTCACGAAGTGGCTTGCGGTCGGGCAGGACGCGGTTGGCGCGCACCCGGCACAGCAGGTCGGCTCTCTGCTCAAGAGTCCGCGTCGACCCGCTCGGCGGGGTTCACTCCTCAGGTCAGCAGCCAGTCGAGCCAGCGCGTTGCGCACGGCGCTGACGGTCATCGGAATTCACAGGGGCACGACGTGGATTCCGAACACCCTTTGCCTCCGGCATTCACTCCTAAGGCCCCCTTCTTTCACCCGGTTGGAGTGCTGGCCGAGCCTGCCGGTGCGGACGCGTGAACACTCCGTGTCATAGATCTCACGGAAAGCGAGAACGGCATGGCAGCATTTCCGGTCCCCGGTTCACGGCGCCGAATACGTCGCGCACACGTCATGGCGGCCGGGTGCGCCGTGGCCATGTGCACGGCCCTGGCGGCCCCTGTCGCCGCGGACGGCGGCACGACCACGACCAAACCCACCATCGTGCTGGTGCACGGGGCGTTCGCGGACGCCTCCAGCTGGAACGGGGTAGTCGAACGGCTCGAACGCCGTGGCTACACCGTCATCGCTCCCGCCAACCCGCTGCGCGGGCTGTACAGCGACTCCACCTACATCGCCTCCTTGCTGGACAGCATCAAGGGCCCTATCGTGCTGGCGGGTCACTCATACGGCGGCGCCGTGATCAGCACGGCCGCTGCGGGCAACGCCCGGGTGAAGTCCCTGGTGTACGTATCGGCGCTGATGCCCGACGTGGGCGAGAGCGGAATGTCCCTGGGGGCCAAGTTCCCCAGCGAACTCGGCACCGCCACGAAGTCCGTTCCCTACCGGGCCGGCGGCGTCAGCGGGACAGACCTGTACCTCAAGCCCGACAGGATCCATCCGGTCTTCGCCGCCGACCTGCCGGAAAACACCACGAGGGTCATGGCGGTCACCCAACGACCTGCGGCAACGACTGCGTTCTCGGAGACGGCCAAGGTGGCCGCCTGGAAGCACATCCCGTCGTGGGTCCTCGTCGCGAAGCAGGACAAGACCATCAATCCCGACCAGGAACGCTTCGAGGCGAAACGCGCGGGTTCACACACGGTGGAGATCGACTCCTCCCACGTGGCCATGGTCTCCCACCCCGACGCGGTCACCGACCTCGTCCTCCAAGCCGCCACGGCGGCCGATTCCGCCCGGCCTGCGCTGGCCGCCTCCGGAACCACCCATGACGCCCGGGCCGAGACCGCACTCACCGGCATCGCCGCCGGCTCGTTGATCGCCGGTACAGGAGCCCTCCTGCTGGGCCGCCGCCTGAGGCGCTCCCGGCCCTGACAATGCTCCGGGACGGCGTCATCCTGCTGCGGCGTACTGGGCGGCGGCCCGGGCCTGGGTGATAGCGAGACGGTAGGTTTCGGTGCCGGTCTGGATGAGGTTGCCGCCGAAGGTGAGCCGGTCGACTATGGCCGCGCAGAGCCGGGGATCGGTGAAGTCTCGGTGACGTCGAAGCTGTGCGGAGCGCGCGTGATGAGCGTGGTGTCCTGGAGCGGAGAGTCCGTCGTGGTGGAGTCGGCTGGGACGAGCAGGGCGGGCGCCCAGCCCGCTCATCACCGCCCACTGGCCGGTCGTGACGACCAGGCCGTAGCCCTGCAGTCCCGTGGGGATGGACGCCGGGGTGTACGGCGCTCCCAGCATCGCCTCGAGCGCGCCCACTCCGGCCTCCGCGCCCACCACGTTGCGTACCGCAAGGCTCGCGCCGACGGTGCCGTGCACGGCTACCACGCCCGGGATCAGCACCAGTAGCAGCCCGGTGGCGACCGCGTCGGCGTTCGCGCCGTACTGCGTGCCCAGCCGGGCGCTGTTCGCGGCGCCGTTCATGGTGCTGTCGTCCGAGACAAGGGGCAGCGCGACGGCGACTGTATGCGCAGCCGGTAGGCATCGCCGAGCAACGCGCTGCGCGGCGCCGCCGGTTCACCGCGGCCGGCGACGCGCCCGTCCTGCAGGACCGTCACGTCGTCGGCGAGGGCGTGGGTCGAGACGAACACGGTGTGCCCGTAGTCGGCA
This sequence comes from Streptomyces sp. NPDC048415, assembly GCF_040651675.1. Classification (NCBI taxonomy): domain Bacteria; kingdom Bacillati; phylum Actinomycetota; class Actinomycetes; order Kitasatosporales; family Streptomycetaceae; genus Streptomyces; species Streptomyces sp. NPDC048415. The sequence goes on from NZ_JBEZKJ010000010.1 coordinate 10,920, forward strand.
AGCTTGGGTTTACTTGGCGGCTCGGCCCCTTCGTCATGCCCGGCCCCGATGCATGCCGGCGACCCACCCCAGGCCCGCGCCCTACGCGGCGCCGCTTTCGAGCAGTTCCTTGAGCCTGTGCTCGTCCCTCGGCATTTCCTTGCGTGCCTTGCGGCGGACGACCAGGGGTACCAGCAGTTTGCCCATGCCGTGGCCCTCGAAGTCGAGGTCGATGGTCACACGCGACCGTTCGCCGTCGCCGAGCGGCTCGATCGTGCCCTGGACCTCGCTCCTGACGGGCCCGTCGATGCCCCGCAGATGCCAGCCGTGCGGCGGGTCGATATCGGTGACCTCCATGGTCATCGGGAACTCCCGGGTGCCCATGCGCCGGGTCACCACCACCCGGGATCCCACGGTCATCGGCATCTCGTCCAGCGGCCGTACGGCCACGACGCTCTCCTGCCATTCGATGAGGTGGGTGGGGTCGATCAGGTAGGAGTAGATGTCCTCGGGTCGGCGAGAGATGTCTACGCTCTCCTTGATGGCGGACATTTCGCCTCCTTTGTCGGCTTCTGCCCCAATGATCCCACTGGCGCCCGCTGTCAGCGCCGCATGGAAGGATGCGCGCATCGGTGCGGACGGCACATGAGGGGTGTCATGGCGGGGGTCGAGGGGGCGGTGGGCGGACCGCTCGTCGGGCGCAGGGTGCGGACCCTGCTCACGGAGGGCGCGCGGCTGCACGAGGCCGCGCGTACCGTGCTCGCCGATCACGCGCGCGCCCTCGAAGCGGTACGTACGTCACTGGCGCCGCTGCGGGCCGAACTCGTCGCCCGGGAGCTGGAGTCCATCCCCGTCTCGCGGCTGAAGGACGTCACCGAGGGGCGGCTTCGCCTCGCGGCCGTCGAGGCGGCCGGGCTCGGCTCGGTACGCGCGGTGCACGAGGCGAGCCGCTATGCGCTGCGGCAGATCCCGGGAGTCGGCGCCCAGACCGCCGACCAGGCGCTGGCAGCCGCCCGCCAGATCGCCCGGGCGGTCGAGGAGACCGTGTCCGTACGGATCGATGTGGACCGCCCCGAGCCCCGGACCACCGCGCTGGTCGTCGCGCTGGGCAAGCTGGTCGAGGCCGGTCCCGAGCTGCGGCGGGCCGTGGACGCCGCCCAGCAGCTCGACGAGCGGCTCGGCGCGCTGCTGCCCGAGGCCCGCCCGGCCGCCGGACGGCTGCGGATGGCGTTCACGGGGCGGCGCCGACGCCGGGGCGCGGTCACGGCGGTCGCCGGTATCCGCGAGCTGACGGCCGACGCGACCGCCCGGGACCTCGGGCTGCTGCTCGCGCAGGCCGCCACGGACCTGCTGCGCGAACCGGCGAACGACATCGAGGCGTGGGTCGACTTCGAGCTGCGGTCCACGGAGTACTACAGCCAGCTCGCCGAGATCTCCGAGCGCCCCCGGGGCGCGGGTGCCGTCGAGGCCGCCGAGGGCTTCCTGCCGTCCGCGGTCGCCGAGCGGGTGCACGGGCAGCCCCTCGACGACACCCACCGCCGGGTCTCGCTGCGCGGCTACCAGTCCTTCGGCGCCCGTTTCGCGCTGGCCCAGCGCCGGGTCGTCCTCGGCGACGAGATGGGGCTGGGCAAGACCGTCCAGGCCATCGCGGCGCTCGCCCATCTCGCGGGGGAGGGGCACAGCCACTTCCTGGTGGTGTGCCCGGCCGGCGTGCTGATCAACTGGACCCGCGAGGTCCGTGCGCGCAGCACTCTGCGGGCTCTGCCGGTGCACGGCGCCGACCGGCAGGACGCGTACGCCGAGTGGCGGGAGCGCGGCGGCGTCGCGATCACCACGTACGAGGTACTGCACACGCTGCCCGCCCCGGACGGAAACGGCCTGCCCGAGCCGGCGCCTAGCGCGAACGGCCTGCCCGCGCAGACTGGAAGCGGCCTGCCCGCGCAGACTGGAAGCGGCCTGTCCGCGCAGACTGGAAGCGGTCTGTCCGCGCAGACTGGAAGCGGTCTGTCCGCGCAGACCGGAAGCGGCCTGCCCGCGCAGACCGGAAGCGGCCTGCCCGCGCAGACCGGAAACGGCCTGCTCGCGCCCGGCATGCTCGTCGTCGACGAGGCCCACTACGTGAAGAACCCGGACGCCCGCCGGTCCAAGGCGGTCGCGGCCTGGGCCGGTCACTGCGACCGTGTCCTGTTCCTCACGGGTACGCCGATGGAGAACCGTGTCGAGGAGTTCCGCAGCCTCGTCCGCTACCTGCGCCCCGAGCTGCTCCCGGCGATCCACGACAGCAGTGCGGCCGCGGGCCCGCACGCCTTCCGCACCTCCGTCGCCCCCGCCTATCTGCGCCGCAACCAACGGGACGTCCTCACCGAACTCCCCGCACTCCTCCAGGTCGACGAGTGGGAGGAGTTCAGCGCGGCCGACCGGGCGGCCTACCGTGAGGCGGTCGAGGCCGGGAATTTCATGGCGATGCGCAGGGCCGCGTACGCCGATCCCGAGAAGTCCGCGAAGCTCCAGCGGCTGCGTGAGCTGGTGTGCGAGGCGGCCGAGAACGGGCTGAAGGTGGTCGTGTTCTCGTACTTCCGGGATGTGCTCGCCGCCGTCCACGACGCCATCGGGAAGGATGCGCTCGGGCCGATATCCGGCGCGGTCCCCGCCGCGCGCCGCCAGCGTCTCGTCGACGACTTCGCCGCGGCTGACGGACACGCCGTGCTGCTCTGTCAGATCGAGGCGGGCGGGATCGGCCTCAACCTGCAGGCGGCGTCCGTGGTCATCCTCTGCGAGCCGCAGGTCAAACCGACCCTGGAGCACCAGGCCGTGGCCCGCGCCCACCGCATGGGCCAGGTCCGCACGGTCCAGGTGCACCGGCTGCTGGCCGCCGACAGCGTGGACCAGCGGCTGCTGCGCATCCTGCGGAACAAGGACCGCCTCTTCGACGCCTACGCCCGCCGAAGCGACATGGCGGAGGCGACCCCGGACGCGGTCGACGTCTCGGACGGCGGGCTGGCCCGCCGCATCGTGGAGGAGGAACAACAGCGGCTGGCCGGAGTGGGCTGAGGGCCCGTCAGATGCCTTGCGCTCACGCGACGGTGAACGGCGTCCGGGGACTGCCCGGTCCCATCGGGCCGCCCTTGTCGAACTGGGAGCGGGCCCGTCAGATGCCGTGCACCCACGCGACGGTGAACGGCGTCTCGGGAGTGCCCGGTCCCATCGGGCCGCCCTTGTCGAACTGGGAGCGCACGACAAGGGTGCGACCGTTTCGGCGCACGAGTGTGGTCGGGATCTGGAGCGCGGCGTCGGTGACGCTCCGCTCCAGCCGGGCCGCGGTGCCGTCCGCCGACAGGCGCCAGCGGGTGATCGTGTTGGTCTTGTTGAGGGCGGCCCACAGCGTGTCACCGACGAGTTCCAGACCGTCGCCGTTCACCAAGTCACCGCCGGACAGGACGACTTGGCGTACGTCACCGGTGGCGAGGTCCACTCGGTAGAGGGCGCCCCCGGTCATGTCGACGGTGAGCAGGAAGCGGTCCGAGGCGACGATGCCGTTCAACGTGAACGTGCCGGACGGGTGCGGGGCCACGACGCCGCTGAGGTCGTAGGCGGTGGTGAGCGTGGAGCGGCCGCCGTGCGAGGCCGCCCGCGCCAGGTCGGCCGGTGTCACCCGGTAGATGACCTCCCGCACGCTGTCCGTCAGATAGGCGCTGCCGTCCGCGGTGATCGCCAGGTCGTTGACGAAGCGGGGCGCGTCGCCGGGTACGTCGAAGCGGGCCAGCAGGGTACGGGTGCGCAGGTCGTAGACGTCGACCCCGGATGTCGAGTCGGTCACCCAGAGACGGCCCGCGCGGTCGGCCTTCAGGCCGTTGGCGGTGTCGCGGCCGTCCGTGCCCGCGGGCAGGAAGACCTCGGCCGTACGGCGGCCGGCCGTCGCCCGGTAGACGGCGCCGGTGGTGTACGAGCCCACGTACAGCTCGCCCGTACGCGGGTCGGCCGCTATGCCCTCGGGGTAGGTGCGGTCGCCGGGGAGTTCGAACGCGGTGGAGACGCGGGTGGTGGCGCCGGCGGGCGGTGCGGTGCCGATGGCTGCCGCGACGGTCAGCGCGGCGGCGGTGCCCAGGAAGGTGCGGCGCTGGATCGTGCGGTGCTGGATCGAACGGGACACGACGGTGCCTCTCGGTCGGCTTCTCGCTTACTGATCGATGAAGAGGAACCTATGTTAGGGCTCTAATCCTCGTCAAGGTATTTATGACCCTGAGGGGTCTCATGGACGTTATGGCTGAACAGTGCGCCGCTACCATGCGGAGATGACGTCCATGCCCGTGTCCGAGCGCCTCGGCTCCCACCTCAAGCGGGCCGAGCAGGCCCTCAGCGCGACGAAGGCCGCGGTGCTCAAGCCGGCGGGCGTGACCGTCGCCCAGTACTCGGCGCTGCTGCACCTCAGCGCCAACCCCGGGATCTCGGCCGCCGCGCTGGCCCGGCTCTGTGGGGTCACGCCGCCGACCATGAACACGGTTCTGAAGAACCTCCAGGACCGCGGGCTCATCGAGCGCACGCCGCACGAGTGGCACAAGAACGTCCTCGAGACCCGGCTCACCGAGGAGGGGCGGGCCGTCATGGCTGACGCGGACGCCCGGGCGGTGCGGGTCGAGCGTGCGCTGGCCGCCGAGTTCTCTTCCGAGGAGCGGGAGGCGCTGGTCGGGCTGCTCGGTCGGTGCGTCGCGCTCTTGGAAAAGGAGCGAGGGGTGGCGGGGTGAGGGTTTCTTCGCCCCCCTCCACCCCTACCCTCCCCCACTCCCGGCTTCGCTCGAGCGGGGGGACCCTCACGACGGGCTGACATCAGCCAGCCCGGTCTTCGCCCCCGCCCCGCACAGCGGTACCACCCCCGAGCGCTCCCCGAGCGCTCCCTCCCGAACGGCTGCCCAGCAGGCGACCCCCGTCGGCTCCACGTACAGCCCCTGGGAGGCCAAGTCCGTCTGGGCGTGCCGGATCTGGTCCTCCGTCACCGTCAGGAACGTGCCCGCGGACTCCCGGACCGCCCGCAGGATCTGCCGGGCCCGCGGCGGGCGGGGAATCGCGATGCCCTCGGCGAAGGTGGGGGCCATGGGTGTGACGCCGACCAGATCGTCCGCGCCCTCGGACCATGCGCGGGCCAGCGGCGCGACCGCGGCGGACTGGACGGCGTACAGGGCGGGCCGCCGGTCGATGAGGCCCGCCGAGTGGAGCTCGGCGACGGCGAGCGCGGCGCCGAGGAGCAGCGTGCCGTTGCCGACGGGGACGACGATGACGTCGGGGAGCCGGCCGCCGAGGTCCTCCCAGAGCTCGTGGACGTAGGTCTTCGTGCCGTGCAGGAAATACGGGTTGAAGACGTGCGAGGCGTAGAACACGCCCTCCTCGTCCGCCGCCTCCCGCGCTGCTGCCGCCGTTGCCTCGCGGTCGCCCTCGACCACGTGCAGCCGCGCCCCGTGCGCCTCGATCTGCTCCAGCTTCTTCGCGGAGGTGCCCTCGGGCACGTACACCGTGCAGGGCAGCGCGGCCCGTGCGCAGTACGCGGCGATCGCCGTGCCCGCGTTGCCGCTGCTGTCCACGAGGACCTGCCGGGGCCGCAGCCGCAGCGCCAGTTCGGCCAGCAGCACGGCCCCGCGGTCCTTGAACGACAGCGTCGGCATGAGGAAGTCGAGCTTCGCCGAGATGCCCTCGCGGAGCGGCACCAACGGGGTGCGGCCCTCGCCCATGCTGACGGAGGGAGCGGCCAGCGGCAGGCACTCCGCGTACCGCCACAGCGAGTTCACCCGCCCGGCGAGGGACTTGAGGGGAGCCGGCGTGGGCGCGAAGTCCAGATCGAGCGGGCCGCGGCAGACCGGGCAGCACCAGGCGAGCGAGCCGGCGGGGACGCGGGTGCCGTCCATGGGACAGAAGCAATCCGGCGAGGATGTCATGTGCGCAGGGTAGAGGCGACGTTTGGTGGCACTCCGTCATAGTCGGCGCGCACGGCGCGTCCGTTGCGCCGGAGCGCCGAGCCGCACCTCAGGGAAGCCGAAGGGTCGGTCGCAGCGCTCCTTCTCCACGCGCATCCGCCACGCCGACCCGGTCGGGCTCCAGTCCCCTTGTCCCAGCGAGCGTGCCCATGAACTCCCGTGCCCGGTAGGCCGCTTGATCCGCCGGTGCCCCCGCGGCCTCCGCCAGCTCCGCGCGCGCCGCGCCCCCCAGCCCCGTCCGCCAGGAAGCCGAGCAGCGGCCACACCCGGCCGCCGAGAAGACCGTGCCGTCCGACACCTCAGCCACCCAACGCGCCGTCAGCCCGTTGACCGCCTGAAAAGTCCCGTTCATGACCCGCGTTACGCCCCCGTCCGTTGCGCGCTTACGATGCGCGCAGCCATCCGGCAGACGTACGCATGTTCTCCCTCGCCTGGACTAGGAGCAAGGTACTCGTGGCCATACCCCCGCCGCCCGGGCCGCAGCAGCCCGAGGGCCAGTACCCGCCTCCGGGGACGCCACCGGGTGCGCCGGGCCAGTACCCGCCTCCAGGGCTGCCGCCGGGCGCGTACCCGCCCTCGTACGCCCAAGGCCCGTACCAGCAGTCGCCGTACGCGGGCCCGTACCAGCCCTGGGGGCAGGGCTACTCCCCGTACAACCGTCCGGCGCCCGTCAATGGGCTGGCGATCTCCGCGCTCGTGCTCGGCATCCTCTGCTTTCTGCCCGCCGTCGGGCTGGTGCTCGGGATCGTGGCTCTCGCGCAGATCAAGAAGCGGGGCGAGCGCGGCAGGGGCATGGCGGTGGGCGGCATGGTGATGTCGTCGATCGGCGTCGTGCTGCTGGTCGTCGCCCTCGCCACGGGCGGGGCGCGCGACTTCTGGGACGGCTTCCGGGAGGCGGCGAACGACTCCGGGGGCAGCTCCTTCTCGCTGAAGAAGGGCGAGTGCTTCGACGCGCCCGGCGGTTCCCTGGAGGGCCTGGCGTACGACGTCGACAAGGTGCCCTGCGCGGGGCGGCACGACGCCGAGGTGTTCGCGAGCTTCAAGCTGAGCGGCGGCGTCTATCCGGGCGACGGCAAGGTCTCCGACGCGGCCGACGCCAAGTGCTACGCGCTGAGGGACGCCTACGCGATGGACGCCTGGGCCGTTCCGGCCAACGTCGACGTGTACTACTTCACGCCGACCCGGCAGAGCTGGCGCGCGGGTGACCGCGAGGTCACCTGCATGTTCGGGAACACCGACGAGAAGGGCACGCTGACCGGCTCGCTGCGGGAGGACGCGTTCACGCTCGACGTGGACCAGGTCGCCTATCTTCAGGCCGCGCAGGTCCTCAACACGGCGATGGACTCGGCGCCCGACAAGGAGTACGTCGAGGACGACCTCCCCGGCCACAAGAAGTGGGCGACCAGGGTCTCGGACGCGCTCACGAAGCAGGCGGGGATGCTGCGCGGACACACGTTCGCCCCCGCCGCCGGGAAGCCGATCGCCGCGCTGGTCAAGGACATTGAACTGTCGCAGAAGGAGTGGGCGAAGGCCGCGGACGCGGGGGACGCGGACACCTTTTACGCGCACTACGAGAAGGGGGTGAAGCTCATCGACCCGCACAAGACGGTCACCACCCGCAAGGCTCTGGGGCTCGCCACCACCCCGCCGTCGACCGACGAGGACGGCGGCACCACAAGCGCTGGCGGAGGCGGCACCGGCATGGAGGTGTGACGGCTGCCATAGCGGGGAGAAAGTGCCTGCGTAAAGCCCTCGGGCGGCTCAAGTCATCACATCGAGTGATTCTCTGGCCTTTGCTTGCATGGCACAACCCACGGTTGCCACGCTGTTGCTGTCTGTACAACCTGATGGGAGCGGCTAAGTGACTTTCGGTGAGCAGCCGGCGTACCTGCGTGTCGCGGGTGATCTCCGCAAGAAGATCGTCGACGGCTCGCTGCCACCGCACACCCGCCTCCCGTCCCAGGCCAGGATCCGCGAGGAGTACGGCGTCTCGGACACGGTCGCCCTCGAGGCGCGCAAGGTGCTGATGGCCGAGGGCCTGGTCGAGGGCCGCTCAGGCTCGGGCACGTATGTGCGCGAGCGGCCGGTGCCGCGCCGGGTGGCCCGCTCCGGGTATCGGCCGGACAGCGGCGCCACCCCGTTCCGCCAGGAGCAGGCCGAGGCCTCCGCGCGCGGCACCTGGGAGTCCCACAGTCGGCAGGTCGAGGCGAGCGGCGCGATCGCCGAGCGGCTGTCCGTCCACCCCGGCGACCGCGTGATGTGCACGCACTACGTCTACCGCGACGGCGGCGAGACGATGATGCTCTCCACGTCCTGGGAACCCCTCGCCGTCACCGGTCGTACGCCGGTGATGCTCCCCGAGGAGGGCCCCCTCGGCGGCATGGGCGTCGTCGAGCGCATGGCGGCCATCGACGTGATCGTGGACAACGTCACGGAGGAGGTGGGAGCGCGCCCAGGCCTCGCCGAGGAACTCCTCGCGCTGGGCGGCGTACCCGGGCATGTGGTCATCGTCGTGCAGCGGACCTTCTACGCGTCGGGGCGCCCGGTCGAGACGGCCGACGTCGTCGTACCGGCGGACCGGTACCGAATCGCGTACCACCTGCCGGTGAAGTAGTCCCTGGGCCCGCCGGGCGACCGCCGGCGGGCGCCAAGTGGACGGCGCGTGAACCCGGTTGGGATCTGGCCTTTCTCAACCGCCGTGCCCTGCCGGGACTTCGCCCTGCTAGGGGGTGCGCGGGCGGCGGTCGGCGGCGCGTTCAATGGCGTGCGCCCCCCGGCTTCGGGGCTCGTCCTGGCCGGTTGCGTACCTCTTTGTGAAAAGCCGTATTCGCTCCGTGAAGGTTAGGCGTAGGCTCGGGCATATGCGGATTGCGGTTTCCTTAGAGGGCGGGGTACGGCGGGGTACGGCGGGGACCCGGGGCGGGATGCGGAGGGGCGCGATGAACGACGGCACGATCACTCTTCCCTGGCTCGTCATACGACAGGACGACAGCGGCAATCGCTACCGCGTGGGCAGGTACGCGACCCGCGCCGAGGCCCAGAAGATCGCCGACAGCCTCGACGACCGCGGCCACAAGCAGCTCTACTGGGTCGAGCGGATCGCGCAGAACGGAAGCAAGTGATCGACCGCGCTCGGGGCATCCGTCCGCTCCCGTAGGCTCCGGCGCATGACGGAACGGATCGTGGTGGTCGCGGCCGCCCTGCTGAGCGGCGGACGCCTGCTCGCCGCCCGCCGCAGCGCGCCCCCCGAGCTGGCGGGGCGCTGGGAGCTGCCTGGCGGCAAGGTCGAACCCGGCGAAACTCCCGAGCACGCCCTCGTACGGGAGCTGCGCGAGGAACTCGGCGTCGAGGTGGAGCCGCTGGAGCGGGTCCCCGGCGAGTGGCCCCTGAAGCCGGGTTACGTCCTGCGGGTGTGGACCGCCCGCCTGCTCGCGGCCTCCGGCGAACCGCAGCCTCTGGAGGATCACGACGAGCTGCGCTGGCTGGCCCCCGGCGAGATCTGGGACGTGGACTGGCTGGACCAGGACGTCCCGGCGGTGAAGTGCGCGCGGGTGAGGCTCGACGCGGGGGCGTAGACGGCGTCGAGGGCGGCCGGGCGGGAAGCCCGGTGAGGCATGGAGGGGTCTTGCGGAGGGCGTGCGCGGACAGCTTCCGTGGCGCGTACGCCGTTCGTGCCACTGAGCGCCGTCGAGTGCGGTAAGGCGCCCCAGATATCGGGTATGTGCCCATTAACCCCACGAAACCGGACATGGGTTGCTGGCCCTCCCCTGGGAAGTGATCGGCGTGATCGACCCCGAAGGCGACTGCGCCGAGTGGACCTTTCCCGCGGAGCCAGGTGTCGTCCGCAACGCCCGCGCCGTCGTCCGGGGTCAGCTGCGCGACTGGGAGCTTGACTCCCTGAGCGACCTTGCCGCCCTGCTGGTCAGCGAGCTGGTGACGAACTCCCTGCGGCATGCCACGGGTCCCATCGGCGTACGCCTCGTGCGCCCCGCCGGAGTGCCGGACGCCCTGCTCGTGGAGGTCTCCGACCCGCTGCCGGACCCGCCCCACGAGCGGAGCGCCGACGCCGACGACGAGAGCGGGCGCGGAATCCAGCTCGTGGCCGGCTCGTCCCGTCGCTGGGGAACCCGCCCCGGGCGCACCGGCAAGACGGTCTGGTTCGAACTCGCGGTGCCCGGCTGAGAATGTGCCGCTCGGGGGCGCAGGAGCCGCGCCGGGGCGGAGCGCGGCGAAACCGATTGGTTCAGGCCACTGGTACCGGGCGAACTCTTTGATTCGAGGGGGCGCCACCTGGTTAGAAGACTGGGAGTATGTCGCGGCCGGTCCAAAAATCATCGGGACCGTGCTGTGATCGTGAACACCGTGTTGTGCGGCACCGTAGTGCTGGATACTGCGGGCAGCCGCCCCCGGTGACCGGTGCCGGACGCGGTGAGCTGGAGGGGACGGTTCGCGTGAGCGAGATACCAGCGAAGGCCACGGAGTCCGAGGACCCGTCGGACGGCGCGAGGGCTGATGCCGCGGTCGATTCCGCGCGCTCGGTGTCCGGCGGGGGCGCCGGCGACCCGATGGGCGACGGGATGTGGCAGAGCAGTCCGCCCGGTTCGATCTACGACTACATCAAGGTCGCCTCGTTCTCCATCGGCGCCGACGGGCTGGTCGAGCAGTGGAGTCTGCGGGCCGAGCAGCTCTTCGGCATCCCCTCGGAGCGGGCCGTCGGCATGGATCCCATCGAGGCGTTCGTCGCCCCTGACCGGCGCGAGTTCGGGCAGTGCAAGATGGCGGAGATCCTGGACGGCCGGGAGTGGACCGGCGTCGTCCCCTTCCGGATGCCGGAGCCCGAGGGCGGCGGCGAGGGCGCCGAGGGGCTCGCCGAGGTCTATGTGATGCCCACCACGACGGAGGACGGCGAGCGGGCCGCCGTATGCATCGTCGTGGATGTCCGTACCCTGCGCCAGATCGAGACGGATCTCGCTGCCTCGCAGGCGATTTTCGGACAATCTCCGTTCGGCTTTCTGCTGATCGACACCGACTTGCGGGTCCGGCGCGCCAACCAGCGGTTCGCCTCGACTTTCGGCGGCACCGTCGACGACCACCGCGGGCGGGGCGTTCACGACTATCTGCCGCGCGCGGAGGCCGAGCGTGTCTCCGCGACCCTGCGCCGTGTCCTGGAGACCGGCGACTCCATCACGGACATGCACGTCACCGGCCATGTGCCCGGCTCCGACGAGCGCCGCCACTGGTCCATCAACCTTTACCGCGTGCACAGCGGCAGCGGCCGCCCCATCGGCATCGCCTGGCTCGGAACCGACATCACCGCCCGCCGCGCCGCCGCCCGCGAGGCAGCCGCAGCCCGGCGCAATCTCGCCCTTCTGAACGAGGCCGGCGCCCGCATAGGCAACTCCCTCGACCTGGAGACCACCGCCCGCGAACTCCTCGACGTCGTGGTCCCCGGATTCTGCGATCTGGCGACGGTGGACCTGTACCAGGGCCTGCTGGCCGGCGACGAGACCCCGCCCGGGCTCGCGGACGGCAGTGCCGAACTCCGCCGCGTCGCCTTCGCCAGCGCCGTCTCCGACGCGCCCTTCGTCGGCGGACCGGCGCCGGTGGACGTGGGCGCGGTCCACCACTACCCCTTCAACTCGCCCTGCGCCGACGCCCTGCGCACCGCACGCCCCCAGCACATCCCCGCCGAGGAAGGCGGCCTCATCCAGTCCACCCTCGCGGTCCCGATGGTCGCCCACGACACGGTCGTCGGACTCGCCCAGTTCTCCCGTACGAAGGGCAGCGAGCCGTTCGGGGAACGCGACCGGGCGCTCGCGGTGGAACTCGCCGCGCGCGCCGCCGTCTGCATCGACAACGCCCGGCTGTACCGCCGCGAGCACGAGCGCGCGCTGATCCTGCAGCGCTCCCTGCTGCCCCCGGGCGACCCCGAGGCCTCCGGCCTGGACATCGCGTGTCGGTACCTGCCGGGCAACGCGGCGACGGAGGTGGGCGGCGACTGGTTCGACGTCATCGAACTCCCCGGTCACCGCACGGCGTTGGTGGTGGGGGATGTGATGGGCCGCGGTCTGCGCGCCGCGGTGGCGATGGGCGAACTCCGTACGGCCGTACGGACGCTGGCCCTTCTCGACCTGGAACCCGCCGAGGTTCTCTCGGCGTTGGACGAGATCGCGCGCGGTCTCGGCACGCCCGGCGGGGTCCAGCAGGCCACCCGCACCGCCCGCCAGCCCCGCGACGCCGACCTCTCCGAGGTGTACCTCGCGACCTGCGTGTACGCCGTCTACGACTCCGTGACGCGCCGCTGCACCTTCGCCAACGCCGGCCATCTGCCCCCCGTGCTGGTCGAACCCGGCGAGAGCGCGCTGATGCTCGACGTGCCGCCGGGGATGCCGCTCGGGGTGGGCGGCGAGCCCTTCGAGGAGGTGGAGGTCGAACTACCCGAAGGTGCGCTGTTGGCGCTCTACACGGATGGACTGGTCGAATCACGCGATCACCCCCTCGACGAGGGCCTGCAAGCCTTCGTCGGCGCCCTGACCGACCCCTCCAGCCCCCTGGAGGACGTCTGCGACCACGTCCTCAACACCCTCGACACCCACCACGGCGAGGACGACATCGCGCTGCTGATGGCGCGTGTCCAGGGGCTGCCCGCCGAGTCCGTCGGCGACTGGACCCTGCCGCGCGAGCCGCGCAGCGTGGGGCGCGCCCGCGAATACGCGCGTGCGCAGCTGCTGTCCTGGGGCCTCCAGCCACTCGTGGACACGGCGGAGCTCCTCGTCAGCGAGCTGGTGACCAACGCGTTGCGGTACGGCGAGGGGGAGATCAGGCTGCGGCTGCTGCTCGACCGCACGCTCGTGTGCGAGGTGTGGGACGCGGGGCTCGTTCAGCCGCGGCGGCGGCGGGCCCGTGACACGGACGAGGGTGGGCGGGGGCTCCAACTCGTCGGCCTGCTCTCCGCCGCGTGGGGTTCGCGCCGCACTCCCCACGGCAAGACCGTGTGGTTCGAACTTCCCCTCCCCGACGGCGACACGGGCCTGACAGGCCCGGCAGAGGCGTTGCTGAGCCTGTTCTGAGAGGGTTCTCGCCCCCTCCGCCCCTTACCTGGGGCTGCGCCCCCAGACCCCCCTGTCGCGCTTCGCGCTCGTCCTCAAGCGCCGGACGGGCTGAAACCAGCCCTGACGGTCGGCGCGGGGGGTCCGGTTCAGTCGTGGGGGATCCGGCGCCACCGGGTGCGGGGGCCGCCGAAACTGGCGGGGCCGTCACCCTCGTGCCCCCTGGAAGGATTTCCGTACGTCCGCACATCCCGCTCGGCGAGCCGCCGCGCCTGGAGAGCGAGATCGTCAGCCCGCTCGATGTCGGCGAGGGCGGAAAGGGAGCCCGGCGCGAGAAGCCGTTCCGCCTCCGCCAACCGCACGCGGGCCTCGCTCTCGACCACCCCCGGGTGCGTCGAGACGACGTCCGCCACGGTGGTGGCCACGCTTCGGGCCGGCAACAGCGCGTGGTCGAGGAGAGCACCGGCACGCCCACCGGCAAGTGCCACCCCGGCCGCGGCGACACGACGGAGCGCGTCGAGCGGATCGTACGGACCGGCCCCCCTCTCCCGGCGCACCCCGGCGAGAAGCGACGCGGCCCGCGCGACAGGACCGGCCGGCACCCCGCCGCCCCCGCTCACACCCGCTCCCCGAGCCTGCGCCAGCTCGGCCTCCGCTGCGTCGAGCGCCACGGGCAACCGCTCCTGTGCGGCGCCCAGTTCACCCGCGAGCCGGTCGACCCCGTCCACAAGGACGGCCGCCTGGCCCACGGCAGCTTCCGCCGCCCGCAGATGTGCGGCGGCCCTTCCGCCGTCGTTCCGACCGAGGGCCTGCCGCGCCTGGTCGAGGCGGGCCGTGGCGGTCAGGAGCCGGTCCTTGGCCTGTTCGACGTGGCCCGCGACGGGGAGGCAGGCGGAGGGGGCGTACCGCTTGTGGAGCTCGCCGAGTGCCGTTTCCGCGGCGGGGACACGCGCGGCGATCGCGCGCACACGCGTCTCCGCGTGTTCCAGCGCGCCCGCCGCGTCGCGCTCCAACGCGCGCAGCTGGTCGAATCCGGCCGCCTCCGCGTCCAGCCGCCGCCCGGCGTCCGTGCAACGGGCGATGACCTCTTCCAGAACGACCCCGCTGTCGCCCGGGGCCGTGTCGTCGAGCCCCTGCCGCAGCCGGAAGGCCGCGGCGAGTTCGGACTTCGCGTACGCCAGCGCGTCCGCGTACGGTTCGAGCGCCCCGTCCCCGAACTGGTCAGTGGCGACGCCGAGTTCCTCGGCACTGGTGCGCACGCAGTCGTCTATGTCGACCAGCAACCGCCGGGCCCGGCGGTCGAGTTCCCCGATCGCCGGTACGTCGTGCGGGCCGCCGCCACCCGGTGTCGTACGCGTCCTGGCCCGCCGCGCGCGCCGCGCGTACCCATACACGCCCAGCACCGCCGCGGCGCCGAGCGCGACGAGAGGCAGTACGAGATCCCCCGTGGCCGTCTCGTCCTGCCCGGGACCGGCCGCGACCGCCCCCTGGCCGATTACCGGCGCACTCCGGGCAACGGTCACCGAACTCCCGCCGCCCGCCCGCGCCAGGGGCAGCACCAGCCAGCCCAGAGCCACCAGCCCCCCGAGCACGACACACGCCACCCGCACGGCTATGTGAGACGGGGCCCGGCGCGACCGGCTTCGACTCAGGGACGACGTCACATTTTGGAGCGTATGACCGCCTGCGCGTTGCCGCGACCGGTGTGCGTCGAGGCGGCGGCGCCTAAGGTACGGGAGATACGGGGGCGTAGGGGAGGGGCACGGGGGATGGGCATGGACGGCTCGGCATCGGGTGACCAGGGCCGTACGGGGAGGCCCGGGACCGGGACGGAGGACCAGGCCGGGAATCCGGTCGAAGTCCGCCGGGATCCGGCGGACCGAACGGAAGAGCCGACGTCTGCCGCCGCGGCGGGAAACGAGCCTGGGAAGCCCGAAGCCCCCGCTGAGCCCAACGAGCCCGTCGCCGACCCCCGGCAGTCGCCGCGCATACCTCACCGCCTCGCCCGAGCCTGGCGGCACCCCCGTCTGCGTTGGCCCAAACGCGTCGCGCTCGCGTTGCTCCTCGCCCTCCTGCTCCCCTCCCTCGCCGCCGGGATCGCCCTGCGCGTGAACTACGCCGGAGGCCCGGCCCCAGGCACGCAGACCAGGCACCGAGACGCCCTCTGGCTGGGGCACGCCTGGATCGACGGGCGGAAGACAGACGCGCAGATGAAGGCGCTGGTGGCGCGGCTGCGGAGTACCGGCGTCCGGGACCTGTATGTGCACGCGGGACCGCTGGAACACGACGGGACGCTGCCCGAGACGGCGTACCCGTCGGCGAGTTGGCTGATCGCGGCCGTGCACCGGCAGCTGGACGGCGTACGGGTGCAGGCCTGGCTCGGTGACGAGCTGGCGAGCGAGGGGCCGGTCGGACTGCGGCTGGAGCGCCCGGCGACCCGGGAGGCGGTCGTGCGGTCGGCCCGTCAGATCCTCGACGCCGGTTTCGACGGCGTCCACTTCGACCTGGAGCCCCTCCACTCGGGCGACCCGCACTACCTCTCCCTCCTCGACGACCTGCACCGGCTCACCCGCTCCCGTCACGTCCCCCTCTCCGTAGCCGCCCACCAGATCGACCCGCTCCCGGCCGCCCACTCGGTCCGGGGCACCCTCACGGGGCACCCCAAGTGGTGGTCACAGGCGTACTTCGGGCAGGTCGCCCGCCGCGTAGACCAGATCGCCGTCATGTCGTACGACACGGCCCTGCCGTTGGAGAGCCTGTACGGCGGTTACGTCGCCCAGCAGACCTCCCTCGCCCTCGAAGTCACCCCGAAGTCGACGGACTTGCTCATGGGGCTGCCCTTCTTCCACGAGGACAAAATGAGCCACCACGAGTCCGCCGAAACGGTCAGGGCGGCCGTCCGCGGCACCCGCCTCGGCCTCTCCCGCACGGACCGCACCCGCACCCGGTTCGGCGTCGCCCTGTACGTCGACTTCGCGGCCCGCGCCGAGGACTGGACGGCGTACCAGGAGGGATGGGTCCGATGACCGTCGATCGCGGCGCGCTCACACCGCGGGACGGGCGTCTACCGGCTCGCCCTCGACGACGGCTGTGCGCGCCATCGCGGAGCACAGCGTTCAGCGGACGCTGATCCCCTCGGACGGGCACCATTCCCGCATGCCATGATCGGGGTGGGTGCCGGGTGGGCACGCCTGGGGATGGGGGACAGGATGCACTGGATTCTGGTGACGGCGGCCGTGATCGCCCTGGTTGCCCTGGCGGGAGCCGGGGTCGCGGCGATCACCACGGGCCGGCTGGCGCCGTGGGGCCGCCGCCGTGTGCTGCGGCCGACACTGTGGGGGTACGGCGCGGTGGTGGGCGCCGTCGGCATGGCGCTGTACATGTTCCTCGGACCGTTCCGCGGGCCCGACCTCGCGATGGCGCCCTATGCGATGAGCGGGATGGCCCTGTTCTTCTTGGGCCTGGCGCTCCAGTGGGCGGGTCAGCGCCCCGGCCGCCCCACGAGCCTGGTGACGCCGGACCCACGATGACGGCGGACCGGGGCCTCGCGGCTACGTCTGCCGCCTCCTGATCTTCGACCCCAGCCAGACCAGCGGGTCGTACTTGCGGTCAACCGCCCGTTCCTTCAAGGGGATCAGGGCGTTGTCCGTGATCTTGATGCCTTCGGGACAGACCTCGGTGCAGCACTTGGTGATGTTGCAGTAGCCCAGACCGTGTTCGTCCTGGGCGGTGCGTTTGCGGTCGAGCCCGGTGTCGGCGGCGGCGTCCAGCGGGTGCATGTCCAGTTCGGCGACGCGCATCAGGAAGCGCGGGCCGGCGAACGCCGGTTTGTTCTCCTCGTGGTCGCGCACGACATGGCAGGTGTCCTGGCACAGGAAGCACTCGATGCACTTGCGGAACTCCTGCGAGCGGTCGACGTCCTCCTGCCGCATCCGGTACTCGCCAGGACCCAGGTCGGCAGGGGGCACGAAGGCGGGGACCTCGCGCGCCTTCGCGTAGTTGAAGCCCACGTCCGTGACCAGGTCCCGTACGACCGGGAACGCGCGCAACGGCGTGACGGTGATCGTCTCCTCCTGGGTGAACACCGACATCCGCGTCATGCACATCAGCCGCGGCCGACCGTTGATCTCCGCCGAACACGAACCGCACTTGCCCGCCTTGCAGTTCCAGCGCACGGCCAGGTCGGGAGTCTGGGTCGCCTGGAGCCGGTGGATGATGTCCAGCACCACCTCGCCGTCGTTCACCTCGACCGCGAAGTCCTCCAGGCCACCGCCCTTGACGTCCCCGCGCCACACCTTGAAGCGGGCCTCATAGCTGCTCACTCGTACAGCTCCTCTTCGGCGAGGTACTTGACCAGCTCCTCCTTCTCGAAGAGGGCGAGCAGGTCGGGGCGGATGGGTTCGGTGCTCTCACGTACCAGGTCGATCTGGCCGTGCACGGGATCGGTCGCGGCCAAACCGCCGGTGGGGTCGGTGAGTTGGCAGAGGAGATTGACGCGACGCCAGGCGCGGTCCATCGTCGGATGGTCCTCGCGGGTGTGGCCGCCGCGGGACTCCGTGCGCTCCAGCGCCGCCCGTGCCACGCACTCACTGACGAGGAGCATGTTCCGCAGGTCGAGGGCGAGATGCCAGCCGGGGTTGAACTGCCGGTGCCCCTCCACCCCCGCCCGGCGCGCCCGCACCCGCAGCTCCGCGAGCTTCTCCAGTGCCTTTTCCATCTCCGCCTCACGGCGGATGATGCCGACCAGGTCGTTCATGGCCTGCTGGAGTTCCTGGTGCAGGGTGTACGGGTTCTCGGGCGGGTGTCCGTTCTCCTGGTCCGGCTCCGGACCCTCCGCCGAGAAGGGGCGCAGCGCCTCCGCCGCCGCCGAGTCGATCTGTACCTCGTCCACCGCCGGGCGTCCGCCCGTGAGCCCCGTCGCGTACTCGGCCGCGTGCAGGCCCGCCCGCCGCCCGAACACCAGCAGGTCGGACAGCGAGTTGCCGCCCAGCCGGTTGGAGCCGTGCATACCGCCCGCGACCTCACCGGCCGCGAACAGCCCCGGTACACCGCGTGCCGCCGCGGTGTCCGACTCGACCGCGATCCCGCCCATGACGTAATGGCAGGTCGGCCCGACCTCCATCGCCTCGGCCGTGATGTCGACGTCGGCGAGCTCCTTGAACTGGTGGTACATGGAGGGCAGTCGGCGCCGGATCACTTCGGCGGGCATACGGGTCGACACGTCGAGGAAGACGCCGCCGTGCGGGGAGCCCCGGCCGGCCTTGACCTCGGAGTTGATGGCGCGCGCGACCTCGTCACGGGGCAGCAGTTCCGGCGGGCGCCGGTTGTGGTCCGGATCGTCGTACCAGCGGTCGCCCTCCTCCTCCGACTGCGCGTACTTCTCCTTGAAGACGTCCGGGATGTAGTCGAACATGAACCGTTTGCCGTCGGAGTTCCTGAGCACTCCGCCGTCGCCGCGCACCGACTCGGTGACGAGGATGCCCTTCACCGACGGCGGCCAGACCATGCCCGTCGGGTGGAACTGCACGAACTCCATGTTCAGCAGGGGCGCCCCGGCCAGCAGCGCGAGGGCGTGCCCGTCGCCGGTGTACTCCCACGAGTTCGACGTCACCTTGAAGGACTTGCCGATGCCGCCGGTGGCGATCACGACGGAGGGCGCTTCCAGGACGAAGAAACGGCCGGACTCGCGCTCGTAGCAGAAGGCTCCTGAGACGCGGCGGCCGTCTTTGAGGATCCGGGTGACCGTGCACTCCTGGTACACCTTCAGGCGGCTCTCGTAGTCGCCCGTCTCCTTCATGTCCTCCTGCTGGAGGGCCACGATCTTCTGCTGAAGGGTGCGGATCAGCTCGAGCCCGGTGCGGTCGCCGACGTGCGCGAGCCGCGGATACTCGTGGCCTCCGAAGTTGCGCTGCGAGATCCGCCCGTCCTTCGTACGGTCGAAGAGGGCGCCCCAGGTCTCCAGCTCCCATACCCGGTCCGGTGCTTCCCGGGCGTGCAGCTCGGCCATCCGCCACTGGTTGAGGAACTTCCCGCCCCGCATGGTGTCGCGGAAGTGGACCTGCCAGTTGTCGCCGGAGTTGACGTTGCCCATGGCGGCCGCGATGCCGCCCTCGGCCATCACCGTGTGCGCCTTGCCGAACAGCGACTTGCAGATCACGGCCGTTCGCGCGCCGCGCTCCCGTGCCTCGATGGCGGCTCGCAGTCCGGCGCCGCCGGCACCGACCACGACAACGTCCCACTCCTGCCGATCGACCACGGACATCAAAAGGCCCCACTCATCTAGAAGAAGCGCGGATCGTCGAAGGCGCCGGACGCGACCAGATACACGTAGAAGTCGGCGAGCGCCACACTCACCAGCGACGCCCAGGCCAGCAGCATGTGACGGGCGTTCAGCTTTCCGACCCACTGCCACATCCGGTAGCGCACGGGATGCTTGGAGAAGTGTTTGAGCTTTCCCCCGACGATGTGCCGGCAGGAGTGGCAGGAAAGGGTGTACGCCCAGATCAGCACGATGTTGACCAGGAAGACGAGGGTGCCAAGGCCCATATGGCCCCAGCGGTAGTGTTCATCGCGGAAGGACAGCACGGTGTCGTACGTCAGGACCCCGGCGACGGCGATGGCGGCGTAGAAGAAGTACCGGTGGATGTTCTGCAGCACCAGCGGGAAGCGGGTCTCACCCGTGTACTTCTTGTGCGGTTCGGGGACCGCGCAGGCCGGCGGTGACGCCCAGAAGCCGCGGTAGTAGGCCTTGCGGTAGTAGTAGCAGGTCAGCCGGAAGCCCAGCGGGAAGATCAGGATGATGATCGCGGGGGAGATGCCCCACCAGCTCCCGAACAGGTCCGCGTTGGGCCCGGCGTGCATCGTCCGGCACCGCTCGGCCAGACAGGGCGAGTAGAACGGCGAGACGTACGGCGCCGCGTAGTAGTTCGTGTCCGCGAAGGCCCGCCACGTCGAATACACGACGAAGGCCAGCAGCCCGGCCGCGGTGACGGCGGGCGCCAGCCACCAGCGGTCGGTCCGCAGATGCGGGGCGGCGATCGCGGCGCGCGTACCGGTGCGTACGCCGCCGCTGTTCAGATGGGGTTCCGTACCAGTCGTCAACGAATGCTCCGGTCGGGGTCAGGGGGCGTGCCGGTCGCGGGCGCCGAGACCCTCGTCGTCCGAGTCGGTCCACAAGGTGCTGTCGTACGGGGTGTCGGAGATGGCGACGAGATCGGGGCGCCGGGCGTTCGCGAGCCCGGGAAGGGCCTCGCGCAGCAGCGCCACGCTCTCGCGCAGGTGGTCGGCGTCGGTGTGGACGCGGCGCATTTCGAGCCCACCGCTGCCCATCTGCTGCTCCAGTCGCCCCACTGACCGTGACAGGTCGTCGAGGCAGCGCTGGACTGACGTCAGTTCGTCGTGCACGGACATGACGTGACCTCACTTCCGTGGGTCCGGGGACCGAGGCGACAACGTTCATGCGCCTGCGAGTGTTGCGCGTCACACCTGGCCGTGTGAAGGGATGTGCACCGATTGGCGGATCGCGATCCTCCGAACGCGCCCATGTGCGCGCCGCATGCGCCGGGCTGCGCCCGAGACGGGCGTGCACTCGCCAGGGTGGCCGCACACCTTTCCGGCGCAGGCCGGGCACCTTGTGGGTCCAGTCGAGCACCATCCGGAGCCGCAGTCCAGTCGAGCCGCGGGCCGCTCCGCGGCGCGGGCCCGCGCATCTCGGCCGCCCCTCCCGCGCCGCGCACATTGCGCCGCACGGGTGGGCTTCGGCCCGCCCACCGCCGTGTCGCCGCCCCCGAGCGGATGCACTCCCCTTCAGTGGGCGGATACATCTGATCAGCTCCATATACCGCCGAACGTGATCAGAAGTCGACCTGCCCCCACAGCGGAGCATCCCCCGGAGGTTGCAGTGATGTCCCACGACGGCGTCGGACTGCGCGCGGTGATGCGCTCGGTCGCCTTCCTCACCGCGGGTGCGCTCGCGGTACCCGCCCTCGCCGCTTGCAGCGCGGACGACGAGGCGGGCCAGCCCGTCGCCGCCCAGGACATCGCGCCCGCGGCCCGCGACCTGGTCGCCGACGGCGGGACCCTGCGCTGGGCCGTGGACGCCATGCCGGAGACCCTGAACACCTTCCAGGCGGACGCCGACGCCGTGACCTCGCGGGTCGCCGGTGCCGTACTGCCGTCGATGTTCCGGCTCGACCAGAACGGGCGCCCGCAGACCAACCCCGCCTACCTGGAGTCCGCGAAGGTCGTCGAGAGCGAGCCCAAGCAGGTCGTGGTGTACCGGCTCAACCAGCAGGCGGTGTGGAGCGACGGCCGGGAGATCGGCGCCGCCGACTTCGCCGCCCAGTGGCGTGCCCTGTCCGGCAAGGACACCGCGTACTGGACGGCCCGCAACGCCGGCTACGACCGTATCGAGAAGATCGAGCGCGGCAAGAGCAACCTGGAGGTCCGTGTCACCTTCAGTCGCCCCTACGCCGACTGGAAGTCGCTGTTCTCGCCGCTGTATCCGAAGGACGTCATGGGCACCCCCGACACCTTCAACGACGGCGCGCGGCGGAAGCTGAAGGTCACCGCGGGGCCCTTCGCGCTGAAGGAGATCGACCGCAAGGACGGCAAGGTCAGCCTCACCCGCAATCCGCGCTGGTGGGGCCGTCCCACCAAGCTGGCCCAGATCGATCTGGTCGCCGTGGCCCGCGACAAGCGGGCCGCCGCGCTCACCGAGGACAAACTCGACCTGGCCGAGGTCGACCCCGCGGACGCCGAGCGGATCACGCTCGCCGCCGGCGACAAGGGCGGCAGCGCCGTCCAGGGGCCCGGCGCCGACGAGACGCACTCCGGCAAGAAGGAGCGCAAGGCGATCACGAAGCTCGCCGGCCCGCAGACGGGCCTGCGCGGTTTCGTGGTCCGCAAGTCCCTGGAACCCGTCTACACCCAGCTCGCCCTCAACGGCTCCGAGGGTCCGCTCGCCGACGAGCGCGTCCGCCGCGCGGTGGCGCGTGCCCTCGACCGCAAGGAGCTCGCCCGGGTGGTGCTCCAGCCGCTGGGCCTGCCCGCCGTGCCCGTCGGCAGCCACCTCGCCCTGTCGGGCCAGGAGGCGTACGCCGACAACAGCGGCGCTCTCGGCAGCCAGGACACCGCCGAGGCGCAGGCGCTGCTCTCCGACGCCGGGTGGGTGCCCGGCGGCCCGGTCAAGGAGCAGAAGAAGACGGAGAAGGCGGCCGGGTCCAAGGGCAAGAAGTCGGGTGCCGACAACAGCGAGGGCGACGACGGGACGTACATCGTCGGCGAGGACGACAAGCCCTCCGACGCCGACCGGAAGACGAAGAAGGACCCCCAGGACCACTCCAAGAAGCACTCGGGGCAGCACGCCGACGAGCAGGCGGGCAAGCACCTGGACGGCAAGCAGTACGGCAGACAGGGCGGGGCACCGGGGGCGTACGCCCCCAAGGGGACGGCCGCGCCGGCGGGTGTCGCGGCGGGCGCGCTCGCCAAGGACGGCAAGCCGCTGACCCTCCGCTTCGTCCTGCCCTCGGGGCCCGGCTCGGAGTCCCTGCAGGCCGTCGCCGACCGCATCGCGCAGATGCTTCAGCGCATCGGCATCCATACGGAGATGTCCAAGGTCTCGGACGACAGCTACTTCAAGGACCACATCGCCTCGGGCCAGTACGATCTGGCGCTCTACTCGTGGCCCGCCACCGCCTACCCGGCCACCGACGCCCGGCCCATCTACGCCAAGCCGGTGCCTGCCGCCGACGGCTCTCTCAGTGTCGAGCAGAACTACACGCGCGTCGGTACCGACCAGGTCGATCAGCTCTTCGACCAGGCCGTCTCCACGCTCGACGAGGACGAGGAACGCTCGCTGGTCCGCAAGGCCGACGCCCGTATCTGGGCCGCCGCCGGCTCCATCCCTCTCTACCAGCGTCCCCAGCTCACCGCGGCCCGCGCCACCCTCGCCAACACCGGCGCCTTCGGCTTCCAGACCCCGGTCTACGAGGACATGGGCTTCCTGAAGAAGGGCGCCCAGGGGGCGGAGAAGACGCAGGGGACGGGAAAGAAGAAGGAGAACTAGTCGTCCAGGAACGAGAACTGGTCGTCCCTCCTCGAATCGACCTCAAGTCCGTTGCCAGGCGGCCCAGGGCTGGGCACCGTGTCTCCACAGGGTTCGTACTACGCGTGGTCGTTCATCGATCTGGTCGAGGCCGACCTCACGTACACCTGTCCCGGCGGTGCCGCCGAGCCCGTCAAGGGTCACGTGGTGACCTGGGACAAGAACGGCAGCGGGTTCCTTTCCTGCGGTGAGCCCATGAGTGACGAGGGCCCCGAAAAGGCGGGCGCCGCCGAGCGCACCGCCGCCCGGGAGAACTGCCCGGCCGGTTCGCCGGCCGGCAAGACCGCCTGACCGCGAGGCCCAGAACGCTGCCCACGGCCGTCGCGCACAAGCCCGCGGAGGCCGTCTCCCGTTCGGCCACGTACCATGGGGTAAGGCCGTGGCGTGTTCAGCCCGGCAGGCCCCGCGCAGCGGAGGCCGTCCACTCACTCCGGGAGAAGCGCCTCAATATGGCCACGCGCCACGACATCCGCAACGTCGCCATCGTCGCCCACGTCGACCACGGCAAGACCACCCTGGTCGACGCCATGCTCAAGCAGGCCGGTGCCTTCGCCGCGCACGCCGCCGAGTCGCTCGACGACCGCATGATGGACTCGAACGACCTGGAGCGTGAGAAGGGCATCACGATCCTGGCCAAGAACACGGCCGTGAAGTACCACCCGAAGGATGGCGGCGACGTCATCACGATCAACATCATCGACACCCCCGGCCACGCCGACTTCGGTGGTGAGGTCGAGCGCGGTCTGTCGATGGTGGACGCGGTCGTGCTGCTGGTCGACGCCTCCGAGGGCCCGCTGCCCCAGACCCGCTTCGTGCTGCGCAAGGCGCTGCAGGCCCGCCTGCCCGTCATCCTGTGCATCAACAAGACGGACCGCCCGGACTCGCGCATCGACGAGGTCGTGAACGAGGCGTACGACCTCTTCCTCGACCTCGACGCCGACGAGGAGCAGATCGAGTTCCCGATCGTCTACGCGTGCGCCCGTGACGGTGTGGCCTCGCTGACCAAGCCGGAGGACGGCACCGTCCCGGCCGACAGCGACAGCCTGGAGCCGTTCTTCTCCACGATCCTGTCGCACGTCCCGGCCCCGTCGTACGACGAGGCGGCCCCGCTCCAGGCGCACGTCACCAACCTGGACGCCGACAACTTCCTCGGCCGTATCGCGCTGCTCCGCGTCGAGCAGGGTGAGCTGCGCAAGGGCCAGACCGTCACGTGGATCAAGCGCGACGGCACGATGTCCAACGTGCGCATCACCGAGCTGATGATGACCGAGGCGCTCACCCGCAAGCCCGCCGAGAAGGCAGGGCCCGGTGACATCTGCGCCGTCGCCGGTATCCCGGACATCATGATCGGTGAGACCCTCGCCGACCCCGAGAACCCGATCGCGTTGCCGCTGATCACGGTCGACGAGCCGGCGATCTCCATGACCATCGGTACGAACACCTCGCCGCTGGTCGGCCGTGGTGGCACGGGCAAGGGCGCGGACGCCAAGGCCGCTGTCAAGGACAAGGACCGCAAGGTCACCGCCCGCCAGGTCAAGGACCGCCTCGACCGCGAGCTGGTCGGTAACGTCTCGCTCCGCGTGCTCGACACCGAGCGCCCGGACGCCTGGGAGGTCCAGGGCCGTGGTGAGCTGGCGCTCGCCATCCTGGTCGAGCAGATGCGCCGCGAGGGCTTCGAGCTGACCATCGGCAAGCCGCAGGTGGTCACCCAGGTGATCGACGGCAAGGTCCACGAGCCGGTCGAGCGCATGACGATCGACGTCCCCGAGGAGCACATGGGCGCGGTCACGCAGCTCATGGGCGTCCGCAAGGGCCGGATGGACAACATGTCCAACCACGGTTCGGGATGGGTGCGTCTGGAGTTCGTCGTGCCGTCCCGCGGTCTCATCGGGTTCCGGACCGAGTTCCTCACCGGCACCCGCGGCACCGGCATCGCGCACTCGATCCACGAGGGCCACGAGCCCTGGTTCGGCGTGCTGACGACCCGTAACAACGGCTCGCTGGTCGCCGACCGCGCCGGCGCCGTCACCGCGTTCGCGATGACGAACCTCCAGGAGCGCGGTGTGCTGTTCACCGACCCCGGCACCGAGGTGTACGAGGGCATGATCGTCGGCGAGAACTCGCGCTCCGACGACATGGACGTGAACATCACCAAGGAGAAGAAGCTCACCAACATGCGGTCGGCCGCGGCCGACTCGTTCGAGGCGATCGTGCCGCCGCGCAAGCTCTCGCTCGAGCAGTCGCTGGAGTTCTGCCGCGACGACGAGTGTGTCGAGGTGACCCCGGAGGCCGTGCGCATCCGCAAGGTGAACCTGGACGCCCGCGAGCGCGCCCGCTCCGCGAGCCGCGCCAAGCACGGCTGACCTCGGCCGTTCCCCACTGAAGAAGGACACCCCGCATCTGCGGGGTGTCCTTTCGTGTATGGGGGGCACCCCGCAGCCCCGCGCACGAGAGCGGGCGAGAAGGTAAGAGGACAAGAGGGTAGGGATAACCCTTGATTGTGAGGGCCATGCCTTGCGGGGTGGCTGATTCGCACTACCCTGCATTCACCATGGGTCTCGTCCCCATCGCACTGTGCGCCCTCTTGGCGCCCGACCAGTGCCGTCAGGGACGTACGCGCTCGAGCACCGAACGGCCTTGACGCAGGAGTGCGTTGGCCGCGTGATGTGCGGACGCCCCGCAGGACCGTGGCGCGTCGGTACGGCGATGGCATCCCGGCACGGCGGCCACGACAGCCGCAACTGGTTTTTCTTCGCCTTGTGTCCGCAATACGGACGCCCGCGACCGATAGATGTGTAACAAGTCCGTTTCGCAGGGATCTTTCAGCAAACCCTTTGTCCGGATTTTGGAAGAAGTACGCGCCAGGTGTGATCGAACCGAGACCTTGTGAGTGTGGTCGGGCCCTGGCCCATGCCAGATAGTTAGGCGCGTAGAGCTCGGATCAAACGGGTCATGCGCCTTCAGGTGGCGCTGACTCGCGAGCGCAGGGGGCACAAGCACTTTCTCCGTCTCAGGTGTCGGTGGTGTGTCTGATGCTCCCTTTTGCGGTGAACCAATGGACTCATGAGGAGGAACCCATGCGCGGTGCCAAGAGCGCCAAGTGGGTCGCGATAGCCGCGGTTGTGGCGCTGGGAGCGACCGCCTGTGGTGGTGGCGGCGGTGACAAGGGCAGTGGCAGCAAGGCCGCTGTCGACCCCAACGCGAAGTTCTCGGTCGAGGTGGGCGAGCCGCAGAACCCGCTGCAGCCGGCCAACACCATGGAGTCCAACGGCAGCATTGTCGTCAAGTCCCTTTTCTCGCAGCTCGTGAGCTACGACGAGAAGGGCAACATCGTCTACGTGAACGCCAAGTCGGTGGACACGACGGACAACAAGACCTATACGGTCAAGCTGAAGCCGGGCTGGAAGTTCCACGACGGCACCGCGGTGACCGCCGACTCCTACGTCAAGGCGTGGAACTGGGCCGCCGCCCCGAAGAACAAGCAGACCAACAGCTTCTGGTTCTCGGACATCGCGGGGTACGACGCCGTCGCCCCCGCGAAGGGTTCCCCCAAGGCCACCAGCATGTCCGGTCTGAAGGTCGTCGACGACAACACCTTCACCATCACGCTCACCAAGGCGATCCCGTACTACGTCTACAAGCTCGGCTACGAGGTCTTCTCGCCGCTGCCGGCGTCCTTCTACAAGGACCCGAAGGCCGCGGGCGAGCACCCGATCGGCAACGGCCCGTACAAGTTCGTCAGCTGGCAGCACAAGAAGCAGATCGAGGTCGCCAAGTTCGACGGCTACCAGGGTCCGGACAAGGCCAAGAACGGTGGTGTGCTCTTCAAGAACTACACCAGCCTCGAGACGGCCTACGAGGACCTGAAGTCCGGCAACGTCGACGTCCTGCGCCAGATCGCCCCCAAGGACCTGCCCGTCTATAAGACGGACCTCGGCAGCCGCGCCGTCGACAAGGCGTACTCCGCCATCCAGACCATCACGCCGGCCTTCTACACCAAGCAGTGGAAGGGCATCGACCCCAAGGTCCTGCAGGGCCTGTCGATGGCGATCGACCGCAACACCATCACCAAGACGGTGCTCCAGGGCACGCGTGAGCCGGCCACCGGCTGGGTCGCCAAGGGCGTCCTCGGCTACGAGCCGAACGCGGGCGGCGACGTCTTCACGTACAACCCGACGAAGGCCAAGCAGCTCATCAAGGATGGCGGCGGCGTTCCGGGCAACAAGATCTCCATCCAGTACAACGCGGACGGCGGTCACAAGGAGTGGGTGGAGGCGGTCTGCAACTCGATCACCAACGCCACGGGTGTCAAGTGCACCGGCGACTCCAAGGCCGACTTCCAGGCCGACCTGGACTCGCGTGACGCCCACCAGGTCAAGTCCCTGTACCGCAGTGGCTGGGTGCTGGACTTCCCGATGAACGCCAACTTCATCCGTGACCTGTTCGGCAGCAAGTCGGACGGCAACACGAGCGGCTTCTCGAACAAGAAGATCGACGAGGAGATCGCCGCTGCCGACACCGCCAGCTCGCTGGCCGACTCGGAGAAGAAGTACCAGGACATCGAGAAGCAGCTGGTGAACTACATGCCGAGCATTCCGCTCTGGTACTACAAGGTCAACGCGGGCTACTCGGACAAGGTCACCGGCGTCGGTTACGCCCAGGACGGTGACCCGATCCTGACCGGCGTCGAGGTCAAGAAGTAACCGCAATCAGCCCGTTGATCCCGGGTGCCGCGCCGCCTCGTGCGCCGCACCCGGGGGGACGGCAGCGGCCGGGGGGCCCTTTCCACACGCATCGTTCAGGGGTGCGCGGGGAAAGGGCCCGTCGGCTGCCGCCGTAGTAACTACATGGAGGCACGATGGGGCGCTACGTCGCACGACGACTGCTCCAGATGATCCCGGTCTTCATCGGGACAACCCTGCTGATCTTTCTCATGGTCTACGCCCTGCCCGGTGACCCCGTGCGAGGACTCTTCGGCGACAAGGGCGGAAGCCCCGCTGTGATCGCCTCCCTGAGACATCAGTACGGCCTGGACCAGCCGATCCTGGTGCAGTACTACCACTACATGAAGGACATGATCCTTCACTTCGACTTCGGCACCCAGATCGCGAGCGGCCGCCCTGTCACGGACGTGCTCGGTGACGCGTTCCCGGTGACCCTCCGTCTTGGCGGGCTGGCCTTCGCCATCGAGCTGGTCCTGGGCTTGATCCTGGGCGTATGGGCGGGCCTGCGCGCCGGGCGGGTCTCGGACAACGCGATCCTCCTGGTCTCGCTGCTGCTGATCTCCGTCCCGGTGTTCGTTCTCGGCTTCATACTCAAGGCCGTCTTCGCCTTCGGGCTGGACTGGCTGCCGCCGAACGTGAACGACTCCACGAACGTCAACGAGTTGCTGATGCCCGCGTTCGCCCTGGCGACCGCGTCACTGGCCTATGTGACCCGGCTCACCCGTACGTCGGTCGCCGAGAACCTGCGCGCCGACTACATCCGTACCGCCATCGCGAAGGGCCTGCCCAAGCGCCGTGTGGTGGGCGTCCACCTCATGCGCAACTCGCTGATCCCCGTGGTCACTTACCTGGGCACGGACATCGGCGCGCTGATGGGCGGTGCCGTCGTGACGGAGGGTGTGTTCAACATCCAGGGCATCGGCGGCACGATCTACCAGTCCATCGTGCGCCGTGAAGGAACCACGCTCGTAGGCCTGGTGACCGTTCTGGTGCTGGTCTACCTCCTCGCCAGCCTGCTTGTCGACCTGCTTTACGCGGTCCTGGACCCGAGGATTCGCTATGCCTGACGTGACCAAGAGCGATGTGAGCGAGGCCGTCGAGGCGCACCTCGTCCCTCCGGCGACCCCGCTGGACCCAGCGCCGCTGCCTGAGGCCAAGCCGGAGAAGTCCCGCAGTCTGTGGGGAGATGCCTGGACCGACCTACGCCGCAGCTGGATCTTCGGCGTCTCGGCGGTGCTGATCCTCCTGCTGCTGACGATCACCTTCTTCCCCGGGCTGTTCACCGACACCGACCCGATCAGGGGCGACCTGGCCAAGCACTTCCTGCAGAAGCCGAAGCTGGGCCATGTGTTCTCCGCGGACTGGCTGGGCTACGACCAGCAGGGCCGCAGCGTGTTCGCGCGCGTCATCTACGGCACCCGGGCCTCGGTGGCCGTCGGCTTCGGCACCACCTTCGTGGTGACGGTTGTGGGCAGTCTGGTGGGCATGATCGCCGGATACTTCGGTGGCATCGTCGACTCGATCCTCTCGCGCCTGACGGACATCTTCTTCGGCATCCCGTTCCTGCTCGCCACCATGGTCGTGCTGACCTCGTTCCCGGACCGCACGGTCTGGGTCGTCATCGGCGCGCTGGGTGCCTTCGGCTGGACGCAGAGCGCCCGTGTGATGCGCGGTGCGGTGATCACGACGAAGCAGGCCGACTACGTGCACGCCGCCCAGGCGCTGGGCGCGAGCACCCCGCGGATCATGTTCCGGCACATCCTGCCGAACACGCTCGCCCCGGTGATCGTCGTGGCCACCATCTCGCTCGGCGTCTACATCTCCGCCGAGGCGACCCTGTCCTTCCTGGGACTGGGCCTCAACGGCGTGTCCTGGGGCAACGACATCTCGGACGGCGGCAACCAGATCCGGGTGGCGCAGTGGATCATGCTCTACCCGTCGATCATGCTCAGCATCACGGTGCTGGCGTTCATCATGCTCGGTGAGGCCGTCCGCAACGCCCTCGACCCGAAGCTGCGCTGAGGGAGGCGTACGTGACCATCATCGAAGACATCGCACCGGTGCCCGCCCCCCGCGAGGGCGGCTCCGCCGACGGCCCGCTGCTCGAAGTGCGTGACCTGCACGTCGAGTTCCACACCCGCGAGGGCGTGGCCAAGGCGGTCAATGGCGTCAACTACAGCGTCAGCGCGGGCGAGACGCTCGCCGTGCTCGGCGAGTCGGGCTCCGGCAAGTCGGTGACCGCGCAGGCCATCATGGGCATCCTCGACATGCCGCCGGCGAGGATTCCGCAGGGCGAGATCCTCTTCCGCGGCCAGGACATGCTCAAGATGTCCGGCGAGGAGCGCCGCAAGATCCGGGGCCAGGAGATCGCCATGATCTTCCAGGACGCGCTCAGCTCGCTGAACCCGGTCCTGTCCGTCGGCTACCAGCTCGGCGAGATGTTCCGCGTCCACCAGGGCCTCTCCAAGAAGGAGGCCAAGGCCAAGGCGATCGAGCTGATGGACCGGGTGAAGATCCCGGGCGCCGCGGCCCGCGTGAACGACTACCCGCACCAGTTCTCGGGCGGTATGCGCCAGCGCATCATGATCGCCATGGCGCTGGCCCTGGAGCCGGACCTGATCATCGCCGACGAGCCCACCACGGCCCTCGACGTGACGGTCCAGGCCCAGGTCATGGACCTGCTCGCGGACCTGCAGCGCGAGTACAACATGGGGCTCATCCTGATCACCCACGACCTCGGCGTGGTCGCCGACGTCGCGGACAAGATCGCGGTGATGTACGCCGGCCGGATCGTGGAGCGCGCCCCGGTCCACGAGCTGTACAAGCGCCCGGCGCACCCGTACACGCGGGGTCTGCTGGACTCGATCCCGCGCCTGGACCAAAAGGGCCAGGAGCTGTACGCGATCAAGGGTCTGCCGCCCAACCTGTTGCGCATTCCGTCCGGTTGCGCCTTCAACCCGCGCTGCCCCAAGGCCGAGGACATCTGCCGTACGGAGGTCCCGGCCCTGCTGCCGGTCTCCGAGCAGGACGGCACCGAGCTGGTCGGCCGCGGTTCGGCGTGCCACTTCTGGAAGGAGACGATCCATGGCTGAGCTCAGCAAGAACGACGAGCAGGAGGCCACGCCGAATGTCTCCGATGTGGAGGTGATCGACGCCCACTCCGAGACGGAGGCGGTGGCGGCGATCGAGGCGCCGGTCGACCGCGGGGAACCGATCCTGCAGGTGCGCGACCTGGTGAA
Organism: Streptomyces sp. NPDC048415; assembly: GCF_040651675.1. Classification (NCBI taxonomy): domain Bacteria; kingdom Bacillati; phylum Actinomycetota; class Actinomycetes; order Kitasatosporales; family Streptomycetaceae; genus Streptomyces; species Streptomyces sp. NPDC048415. The sequence continues at coordinate 41,979 of NZ_JBEZKJ010000010.1, forward strand.
GCACTTCCCGCTCACCCAGGGCATCCTGTTCAAGCGGCAGATCGGCGCGGTGAAGGCCGTCGACGGCATCTCGTTCGACCTGCACCAGGGCGAGACGCTGGGCATCGTCGGTGAGTCCGGCTGCGGTAAGTCCACCGTGGCCAAGCTGCTGATGAACCTGGAGCGGGCCACCGCGGGCGAGATCTTCTACAAGGGCCAGGACATCACCAAGCTGTCCGGACGTGCCCTGAAGGCCGTACGCCGCAACATCCAGATGGTCTTCCAGGACCCGTACACCTCGCTCAACCCCCGTATGACGGTGGGCGACATCATCGGTGAGCCCTTCGACATCCACCCCGAAGTGGCACCGAAGGGCGACCGGAGGCGCAAGGTCCAGGATCTGCTGGACGTGGTCGGCCTGAACCCCGAGTACATCAACCGCTACCCGCACCAGTTCTCGGGCGGTCAGCGTCAGCGCATCGGCATCGCCCGCGGTCTCGCGCTCAACCCCGAGATCATCATCTGCGACGAGCCGGTGTCGGCGCTGGACGTATCGGTGCAGGCGCAGGTCATCAACCTGATGGAGCGACTGCAGGACGAGTTCAACCTCTCCTACATCTTCATCGCGCACGACCTGTCCATCGTCCGGCACATCTCCGACCGGGTCGGCGTGATGTACCTCGGCAAGATGGCCGAGATCGGCACCGACGAGCAGATCTACGATCACCCGACGCACCCCTACACCCAGGCGCTGCTGTCGGCCGTGCCCGTGCCGGACCCGGAAGCCCGCGAACACCGTGACCGGATCATCCTGACCGGCGACGTGCCCTCTCCGGCGAACCCGCCGTCCGGCTGCCGTTTCCGCACCCGCTGCTGGAAGGCCCAGGAGAGGTGCGCCCAGGAGGTCCCGCTCCTCGCGGTGCCCGAGATCTTCAAGGGCTCGGACACGCCCGCGGCTCACGAGTCGGCGTGCCACTTCGCCGAGGAGAAGAACGTCGTTCACGCGGCCTGATCCGTACCATCTGACGGATTCCCGGCACCGGTACCCGGTGCCGGGAACCGTCATTTTCGGACCGCCGCGGAAGAGCGGACGATCCAGTGGGGAGCCCGCGATGCTGCATCACGTCGAGCTGTGAGCGCCCCAGGGGGCGGCATACGACGCGCACGAGCGGCCTGCCGACGGTGCCGGCATATCGGTCTCGGGCGGGATGCGTACGACGTCGCCGTGGGCGTAGGTGGCTTCGCGCCGGTGTTTCGGCGTCCAGGTCTGCGGGCGCGGGCGGCGGGGTCCCGCGTGTCGGAGGCGGACGGGCCTTCGCGTGTCGGAGGCGGATGGGCCTTTGCGCCTCGAAGGCGAACGGCCCCCCGCGTCTCGGAGACGAACCGCCCCCGCGTCTCGCAGGAAGCACCGGCCCCGTCAGCGGACGACACGGCCGCGCAGCACAATGCGGCGGGGGTGGCGCAGAGTGCCGGGTTCGAGCCGTGGATCGGCGTCGTAGACGGTGACGTCCGCGAGGCCGCCCTCGGTCAGCCCGCTCAGGCCCAGGAACGCGCGGGCGGTCCAGCTCGCGGCGCCGACCGCGGCCTCGGCGGGCAGACCGGCGGCGATCAGGTGCTCGACCTCGGTGGCGACGTTGCCGAACGGCGCCGAGTCCGTGCCGGCGAGCACGGTGACACCGGCGTCGTACGCCTCGCGGACGCGGCGGATCATCGTCCGGTGCCCTGCGCGCCAGAGCCGGTCACGGGCGTTGTCCTCGATGCGGCGGGGTGCGCTGTGAGCGAAGGCGGTGAGGGTGGGGACGTACGCCGTCCCGTGCGCGGCCATGAGCGCGACGCACTGCTCGGGCATGCCCATCCCGTGCTCGATGGAGTCGACGCCGGCCCGGGCGGCGCTCAGCACGCCCTCGGCGGACTGACAGTGCACGGCGACCCGCCCACCGGTCGCGTGAACGCCGTCGACGACCGCCCGCAGCAGTTCGTACGGCACCGGGGCGGCCTCGAAGTCCCAGTCGCCCATGAGCTTGCACCAGCCGTCGTGGGCCTTCGCCTCCGTCACCGCCGCGGCGACCAGATCATCGGTGACCGTGTGGAACACGGCGCTCTTCGAGAGCCCCGCCCAGGCCAGCCAGCGCCCCGCCGTGATCATCCGAGGGGAGTCGGGCGCGTCGCGCAGCGCGCTGGGCACTTCGCCCGCGAGCCCGGGGAAGCGCAACGCCGTGGTCCCGGACTCGCGGTGGGCGGCGATCTGCTCTGCGAAGAGTTCGGGGACGAACTCGGGCCGGCCGCTCTTGTCGTCGGCCCCCGGGTGCGTGTGCGCATCGACGAGCCCCGGCAGCAGAAAGCCGCCGTCGGCGATCGTGACGGTGTCGGCCGCGCCGGTAGGCCGGTCGAAGGTGATGCGGTCGCCGAGCAACCAGAGATCGCGTACGGCGCCGTCGGGCAGGACGGTGCCGCGCAGGTGGAAGGTCATGGAGCGCCAGTCTGGCGTCGGCCGACGGGCGGGGACAAGTCCGTGCTCAAGCGCGCTTATTCGCTCGACATCGAACAGGTGGGCGGCGATGCTTCACCCCGATGACTCGTACTGACACGCCTCCCGCCTGGGACGAGCGCACACAGCTGACCACCTTCCTCGACTACGCCCGCGCCACCGCCCACGCCAAGTGCGAGGGCGTCTCGCCGGAGGACGCTCGCAAGGCCCCGCTGCCCGGGTCCCCGCTGATGACGCTCAGCGGACTGATCAGCCACCTCCGGTGGGTCGAGTACTCCTGGTTCCAGGTGGTGTTCCTCGGCCAGGAGGACGAGGGCCCGTGGACGGACGAGGATCCCGACCGCGAGATGCGCATCGCCGTCGACGTGCCGATGGCCGACCTCCTGGACCAGTACGAAGAACAGTGCGTCCGCTACCGCAAGTTGGTGGCCGACCACGACCTGGACAGCAAGGCGCAGCGTCCCATCCGCGACGGCCGCCAGGTCGACCTGCGCTGGATCCTCCTGCACCTCATCGAGGAAACGGCCCGCCACAACGGCCACCTCGACATCCTGCGTGAACTGGTCGACGGCCGGACGGGGGCGTAGATCATGGGAGAGGCAGGACCGCTGAATCCGACCATCCACTCCCTCACCTTCGACTGCACCGGTGACCCGTACGATCTCGGCCTGTTCTGGAGCGGGTTGCTCGGGCGGCCGCTGGACGACGACGACAAGCCGGGGGATCCGGCGGCCGTGATCCGCGATCCGAACGGCGGACCGGCCCTGCTTTTCCTGCGGGTCCCGGAGGACAAGGCGGTCAAGAACCGGCTCCATCTCGACCTGCGGCCGCAGGGGCGCACCAGGGCGGCGGAGGTCGACCGGGCGGTCGGGCTCGGCGCCCGGCAGGTCGCCGACCACACCCGCCCGGACGGGGGCGGATGGGTGGTCCTGGCCGACCCCGAGGGCAACGAATTCTGTGTGGAGCGCGGGGAGTTGGGCTGAGTGGCGGATCCGCGTCTGGAGAAGGTGACATCGGACAACGTCGACGCGGCGTTGCGGCTGAGGGTGCGACCGGACCAGGAACGGTTCGTGGCCCCCGTGGTGAAGTCGCTGGCCGAGGCCTATGCGCACGGCGAGACCGCCTGGCCCCGCCTCATCTTCGACGGCGAGGAACTTGTGGGCTTCGTCATGGCCTTCTTCGACATCCGCTTCTACCCCGCGAACCCCGACGACCGCCCCCGCTCCGGTCTGTGGCGCCTGAACATCGCCGACGGCCGGCAAGGCCGTGGTTACGGCCGTTTCGCCGTCGAGGCGGTGTGTGAGGAGATTCGTCGACGGGGGCAGTCCCGCGCCACCGTGACCTGGGCCGAGGGCGAGGGTGGACCCGAGGAGTTCTATCTGCGGCTCGGGTTCCGCCGTACGGGAGAGATGAGCGGGGGCCAGGTCGTGGGCGAACTGGACTTGATCCGGGCCGCGGCCGACTGAGTGTCAGGGTGAAGGACCGGGTCCTGCCGCCGTCCTTCATCGTGCCGGCCTCCGCCGGCCGGACGGAGTGACTGCATCCGAATGGAGTGACTGCATCCGGATGGCGCTGCCACCCATAAGGGTGGGGTGAATGTGCGATACACCCCGCATGCCCCGATATTGGGCGCTAAAGGCACAGTGCACCGGAGCCCGCAGCGCTCGCCCCGGCGCCGGCGGCCCAGCGCACTCTTGAGGAGGCACTCCATGCGTGGAGCCACGCACGCCAAATGGGCCGCATGCGCGGCGGCGGTCGCTCTCGCGGCGACCGCCTGCGGGGGCGGGGGGAGTGGCAGCGGTGGCGGCAACGGTTCCGGCGTCGTCAGTGCCTCCTGGGGTGACCCGCAGAACCCGCTGGAGCCGGCCAACACCAACGAGGTGCAGGGCGGCAAGGTCCTCGACATGGTCTTCCGCGGTCTGAAGCGGTACGACGCCAAGACCGGCGCCGCCCAGGACATGCTCGCCGACAAGATCGACACCTCGGACTCGCAGAACTTCAGGATCACCGTCAAGGACGGCTGGAAGTTCAGCAACGGCGAGGCCGTCACCGCCAAGTCCTTCGTCGACGCGTGGAACTACGGGGCCGGCCTCAAGAACAACCAGAAGAACGCGTACTTCTTCGGGTACATCGAGGGCTACGACAAGGTGCACCCCGACTCGGGCAGCCAGAGCGCCGACACCCTCTCGGGGCTCAAGGTGACCGGCACCAACACCTTCACCGTCAAGCTCAACCAGAAGTTCTCGACCTTCCCCGACACGCTCGGCTACGCGGCCTTCTCCCCGCTGCCCAAGGCGTTCTTCGACAACCACGCGGCCTGGGTGAAGAAGCCCGTCGGCAACGGCCCGTACACCATCGACTCCTACACCAAGGGCTCGAAGATGTCCCTGCGCAAGTGGGACGGCTACACCGGTTCGGACAAGGCGCAGAACGGCGGGGTGGACCTCAAGGTCTACACCGACAACAACACCGCCTACACCGACCTCATGGCCGGCAACCTCGACCTCGTCGACGATGTGCCCGCCTCTCAGCTCAAGAACGTGAAGAGCGACCTCGGTGACCGGTACATCAATAATCCGGCCGGCATCATCCAGACGCTCGCTTTCCCGTTCTATGACAAGCAATGGGACAAGAGCGGGTCGGCGAAGGTCCGCAAGGGTCTGTCCATGGCGATCAACCGCGACCAGATCACGAACACGATCTTCCAGAAGACCCGCACCCCGGCCACCGACTGGACCTCGCCGGTGCTCGGCAAGGGCGGCGGCTTCCAGGACGGGCTGTGCGGCGACGCCTGCACGTACAACCCGGCCGAGGCCAAGAAGCTGATCCAGCAGGGCGGCGGCCTCCCCGGCGGGCAGGTCAAGCTCTCGTACAACGCGGACACCGGCTCGCACAAGGAGTGGGTGGACGCCGTCTGCAACTCCATCAACAACGCGATGGGCAATGACAAGGCCTGCGTCGGCAACCCGGTCGGCACCTTCGCCGACTTCCGCAACCAGATCGGGCAGCACAAGATGCCCGGTCCCTTCCGGGCCGGCTGGCAGATGGACTATCCGCTGATCCAGAACTTCCTGCAGCCGCTGTACTACACCAACGCCTCCTCCAACGACGGCAAGTGGTCCAACAAGGACTTCGACAAGCTCGTCGACCAGGCGAACGCCGAGACCGGACGCGCCAAGGCGGTCAAGCTCTTCCAGCAGGCCGAAGGGGTCGTACGGGACAACATGGCGGCCATTCCGCTCTGGTACCAGAACGGCAGCGCCGGCTACTCGGACCGGGTCTCCAACGTGGCGCTCAACCAGTTCAGCGTCCCCGTCTACAACGAGATCAAGGTCAGCTGAGCCGCCGGGACAGCCGTTCCCGGACGGCTGTCCCACTATCTCCGGAGCCCTCATGGGACGGTACGTCATCCGGCGTCTGCTGCAGATGATCCCGGTCTTCATCGGTGCCACACTGCTGATCTTCCTGATGGTGAACGTGATGGGCGACCCCGTCGCGGGCCTGTGCGGCGAGCGGCAGTGCGACCCCGCCACGGCAGCGCAACTGCGCAAGGACTTCGGCCTCGACAAGCCGGTGTGGCAGCAATACCTGACCTACATGGGCCATGTCTTCACCGGCGACTTCGGTACCGCATTCAACGGGCAGAAGGTCACCGAGCTGATGGCCACGTCCTTCCCGGTCACCATCCGCCTGACGATCGTCGCCATCCTCTTCGAGATCGTCGTCGGCATCACGCTCGGCGTCGTCACCGGGCTGCGGCGCGGACGGCCCGTCGACACCGGCGTCCTGCTGATCACCCTCGTCGTCATCTCGGTGCCGGTCTTCGTCACCGGTCTGGTGCTCCAGCTGCTGCTCGGCGTCGAGTGGGGCTGGATCAAACCGTCCGTGTCCCCGGACGCCGCCTTCGGCGAACTGATCGTGCCGGGCCTGGTGCTGGCCTCTGTCTCGCTCGCCTATGTGACCCGGCTGACCCGTACCTCCATCGCGGAGAACAAACGGTCCGACTACGTCCGTACGGCCATCGCCAAGGGCCTGCCCCGGCGCCGGGTGATCACCAAGCACCTGCTGCGCAACTCGCTGATCCCCGTGGTCACCTTCATCGGCACCGACATCGGCGCGCTGATGGGCGGCGCGATCATCACCGAGCGGATCTTCAACATCCACGGCGTCGGCTTCCAGCTCTACCAGGGCATCCTCCGGCAGAACACCCAGACCGTCGTCGGCTTCGTGACCGTCCTCGTCCTCGTCTTCCTGGTCGCCAACCTCCTCGTCGACCTCCTGTACGCCGTACTCGACCCGAGGATCCGCTATGCCTGAGCAGCCGCCGTACGAGCCCGAGGGCGCCATCGCGGCGACCGGCATGGGGGGTGCCATGGACCTGGCGACGAGTGAAGGGGCCACACTCGAGAAGACACCAGGTGGGCCGGAAGGCACGGGTCCGCAGGAGAGACCCAGGAGCCTGTGGTCCGACGCCTGGCGCGATCTGCGCCGCAACCCCGTCTTCCTCATCTCCGCGCTCGTCATCCTCTTCCTGGTCGTCATCTCGCTCTGGCCCTCGCTGATCGCCTCCGGCAACCCGCTCAAGTGCGACCTCGCCAAGGCCCAGGAGGGCTCGCAGCCCGGGCACCCCTTCGGCTTCGACGGCCAGGGCTGCGACGTCTACACGCGCACGGTGTACGGGACGCGGATCTCGATCGCCGTCGGTGTCTGCGCCACGCTGGGCGTCACGATCCTCGGGTCCGTGCTCGGCGGGCTCGCCGGGTTCTTCGGCGGGGTGTGGGACGCGATCCTGTCCCGGATCACCGACGTCTTCTTCGCGATCCCCGTGGTGCTCGGCGGTCTGGTCCTCCTCTCCGTGGTGACCAGCAATACGGTCTGGCCGGTCATCGGGTTCATGGTGCTGCTCGGCTGGCCGCAGATCTCCCGGATCGCCCGCGGCTCCGTCATCACCACCAAGCACAACGACTACGTGCAGGCCGCCCGCGCCCTCGGCGCCCCCAACTCGCGGCTGCTGCTGCGGCACATCACACCCAACGCGGTCGCGCCGGTCATCGTCGTGGCGACCATCGCACTCGGTACGTACATCTCGCTGGAGGCGACGCTGTCGTACCTCGGCGTCGGTCTGAAGCCGCCGACCGTCAGCTGGGGCATCGACATCTCCTCGGCGTCCGCGTACATCCGCCAGGCGCCGCACATGCTGCTGTGGCCCGCCGGCGCCCTCGCGATCACCGTGCTCGCGTTCATCATGCTCGGCGACGCGGTGCGCGACGCCCTCGACCCGAAGCTGAGGTGACGGCGGTGCTGCTCGAAGTGCGCGATCTGCACGTGGAGTTCCGGACCAGGGACGGGGTCGCCAAGGCCGTCAACGGCGTCACCTACAGCGTCGACGAGGGCGAGACCCTCGCCGTGCTCGGCGAGTCCGGCTCCGGAAAATCAGTGACCGCGCAGGCCGTGATGGGCATCCTCGACACACCGCCCGGAAAGATCACCGGCGGTGAGGTCCTCTTCCAGGGCAAGGATTTGCTGAAGCTCAAGGAGGACGAGCGGCGCAAGGTGCGCGGCGCCGAGATGGCGATGATCTTCCAGGACGCGCTGTCCTCCCTGAACCCGGTGCTCAGCATCGGCGACCAGCTCGGTGAGATGTTCACCGTGCACCGCGGAATGTCCCGCAAGGACGCCCGCGCCAAGTCGATCGAGCTGATGGACCGGGTGCGCATCCCGGCCGCCACCGACCGGGTGCGCGATTACCCCCACCAGTTCTCCGGCGGTATGCGCCAGCGCATCATGATCGCCATGGCGCTGGCCCTGGAGCCGGCCCTGATCATCGCCGACGAGCCGACCACCGCGCTCGACGTCACCGTCCAGGCCCAGGTCATGGACCTGCTCGCCGAGCTGCAGCGCGAACTCAACATGGGCCTGATCCTCATCACCCACGACCTCGGCGTGGTCGCGGACGTCGCCGACAGGATCGCCGTGATGTACGCGGGCCGGATCGTGGAGTCGGCGCCGGTCCACGACATCTACAAGGCGCCCGCCCACCCCTATACGAAAGGGCTGCTGGAGTCGATCCCCCGGCTCGACCAGAAGGGCCAGGAGCTCTACGCCATCAAGGGCCTGCCGCCCAACCTGATGCACATCCCGCCGGGCTGCGCCTTCAACCCGCGCTGCCCGATGGCGCAGGACGTCTGCCGCACCGACGTACCGCCGCTCTACGAGGTGGACGAGGAACGCCGCAGCGCCTGCCACTTCTGGAGGGAGTGCCTGCATGGCTGAGCCGATCCTGGAGGTCAGCGGGCTGGTCAAGCACTACCCGCTCACCCGGGGGATTCTCTTCAAGAAGCAGGTCGGCGCGGTCAAGGCCGTCGACGGCGTCGACTTCCACCTCGCCCGTGGTGAGACCCTCGGCATCGTCGGCGAGTCCGGCTGCGGCAAGTCGACGGTCGCCAGGATGCTGGTCAACCTGGAGAAGCCGACGGCCGGGACGATCAAGTACAAGGGCCAGGACATCACCCGGCTCTCCGGGAAGGCGCTCAGGGACGTACGCCGCAACATCCAGATGGTCTTCCAGGACCCGTACACCTCGCTCAACCCCCGGATGACCGTGGGCGACATCATCGGGGAGCCGTACGAGATCCACCCCGAGGTCGCCCCGAAGGGCGACCGGCGCCGGAAGGTGCAGGACCTGCTCGACGTGGTCGGGCTCAACCCCGAGTACATCAACCGCTACCCGCACCAGTTCTCCGGCGGCCAGCGGCAGCGCATCGGCATCGCGCGCGGGCTGGCGCTGCGCCCCGAGATCATCGTCGCCGACGAGCCGGTCTCCGCGCTCGACGTCTCCGTGCAGGCCCAGGTGATCAACCTGCTGGACAGGCTCCAGGACGAGTTCGACCTCAGTTACGTCTTCATCGCGCACGACCTCTCGATCGTGCGGCACATCTCCGACCGGGTCGGCGTGATGTACCTCGGGCGGATCGTGGAGACCGGCAAGGACGCCGAGATCTACGACCATCCGACGCACCCGTACACCCAGGCGCTGTTGTCCGCCGTGCCGGTGCCCGACCCGGAGGCGCGGGAGCGCCGGGAGCGGATCATCCTCAGCGGGGATGTGCCGTCCCCGGCGAACATCCCCTCCGGGTGCCGCTTCCGCACCCGGTGCTGGAAGGCGCGGGAGAGGTGCGCGCTGGAGGTGCCGCTGCTCGCGGTGCCCGCCGAGTTCCGCCTCACCGAGGGGCCGGCCGCGCACGACTCGGCCTGTCACTTCGCGGAGGAGAAGCAGGTCGTACCGCCGGAGGAGGCATCCGCGGACGATCGGGCGGGCCAGCCGGACGATCATGATGACGGGGCGAAATAACCGTACAAATGGGCACCAACTGCGTTAACATGCAGGCAACTTGGTCGACCCGATCCCGATATACGGACGCGTCACTCTGAACAGCGTACGGCCGTGCGGGTGCCGTAAACGGGCCGGGGCGCGCCATGTCGCCCCGGCTCGTTTTTTTTGCGCCTGATGGTTGCGGTGCTTGGTGGAGTGCTGCCGCTCAGCCCAGTTGTAGGGCGCGCCGTAGGAAGTCGACCTGAAGCAGCAGCAGGTTCTCGGCGACCTGCTCCTGCGGGGTCATGTGCGTCACGCCCGACAGGGGCAGCACCTCGTGCGGGCGGCCCGCGGCCAGCAGCGCCGAGGACAGTCGCAGGGCGTGTGCCACCACCACGTTGTCGTCCGCGAGGCCGTGCACGATCATCAGTGGCCGGTGCGGTTGCGCGGGCGCGGAGAGCCCGTCGTCGGTGATCAGCGAGCTCTTCGCGTACGTGTCCGGGCTCGCCGCCGGGTCGCCGAGGTACCGCTCCGTGTAGTGGGTGTCGTACAGCCGCCAGTCGGTGACCGGGGCACCCGCGATGCCCGCGTGGAAGACGTCGGGGCGGCGCAGTACGGCGAGACCGGCGAGCCAGCCGCCGTACGACCAGCCGCGGATCGCCACCCGGGACAGGTCGAGCGGGAACCGCTCGGCGAGTGCGTGCAACGCCTCGACCTGGTCGTCGAGGGAGAGCGTGAAGTCGTCGCGGACCGCCTTCTCCCAGGCGGGGGAGCGGCCGGGGGTGCCACGGCCGTCGGCGACGATCACCGCGAAACCCTGGTCGGCGAACCACTGCGAGGTCAGGTGCGCGTTGTGCGCGGCCAGCACACGCGGGCCGTGCGGTCCGCCGTAGGGGTCCAGGAGGACGGGAAGGGGAGTGTCACCGTCGTAGTCCCTAGGCATAAGCAGGGCGCATGGGATTTTCTGTGCGCCCCCCTGTGTGAGCGTCACGCGCGGGGACAAACCGGGATCTTCGGCGTACGAAGCTACGGTCGCCGTCCGCTTGCCGTCCCGCAGTACCTGCACCTGGGCGCCCGGCCGGCCGAGAACCGAGGAGACGAGCACGGTCACGCCCCCGGCGCGCACCGCCGAGTGCACGCCGGGCTCCTGCGAGAGGCGCTCCATGCCGAGCTCGTTGACGCGGTACACATGCACCTCGCCGGTTTCCGGCGCCGCAGCCGCCTCGCCCGCCGACGCCGAGATCAGCACGTCGTCGTCCGAGACGTCGAGGACCGCGCGGACATGCAACTGGGGTCCCGTCAGCGGGCGTTCGCCGAACGCGAGCACCCGCGCGCCGCCCTCGTCGGCGATCCGCACGAGCTGCCCGCCGGGGCTCCAGCACGGAACACCGGGGAAAAGATCAAGCCATTGTGGATCTTCGTCCGCGTGCACCATCCGGGTCGCCCCCGTGTCCGGCTCCACGGCCAGGAACAGCTGACTGCGCTGGTCCCGCGCCTGCACCAGGATCAGCGGCGCACCCGCCGCTGACCAGTGCACATGCGCCAGATACGGGTAGCGTGCCCGGTCCCACACGACCTCCGTGCGCACCCCGTCGAGGCCGATGACGAACAGCCGCACCTCCGCGTTGTCGCTGCCCGCCACCGGATACGCGACCCGCTGAGGATCGCGTTCCGGATGCGCCGGATCCGAGATCCACCAGCGGCGTACGGGCGTATCGTCGACCCGCGCGACGAGCAGCCGGTCCCCCTCCGGCGACCACCAGAAGCCCCGCGAACGCCCCATCTCCTCGGCCGCGATGAACTCGGCCAGTCCATAGGAAACCGACCCCGGTTCTGCCGCGGGCTCCGGCTCCGCGAGCGCACGGTCGTCCTCGCCCTCGGCGCCCACGACCCTGAGAGCGCCCCCGGCGACGTACGCGACGAACCGTCCGTCGGGGGAGGGGCGTGGGTCGATCACCGGCTTGGGGACGCGGAGTTCACGTGCCGTGCCGGCCCGCAGCTCCGCCGTGAAAAGCCGCCCTGACAAGGAGAAAGAGGCCAACTCGACCGCCGTGTCGGTGGCGTAGCCGACGATCCCGGCGCCGCCCTCGCGGCTGCGCTCGCGGCGCGCCCGCTCCTCGGCCGACAGACGCTCGGTGGCGCCTGCGAGCAGCGCCGCGGGATCGGCCGCCACCCGTTCCACGCCCTCCGCCACATCGAGAATCCACAGCTGATTCGCCCGGTCCGTACCGGAGCGGGACCGCAGGAACACCACACGGGAACCGTCGGGGGACACGGTGAACGCGCGCGGCGCGCCGGACGTGAACCGCTGGGTGCGGGCGTACCGGCGCGGGAAGGAAAGGGGCTCGGTCGTCATGCCCCGACCATATTGGCCATGCGCCCCCTTGTGCGGCCGTGCGCCGATCGATGCGCGCGTACACATAGTTATGATCACTAGCGCTGCGTGGGTATGAACCCGCTGGCCGCTGTATGGATTTGTCGACCCCCATGTCCGACTCCCCATGTCCCTGGGATCTTTGGAGGTGAGCCGCCGTGGCACTCTCGATTTCGGCGGTGGTGCTGCTGGCGATCATCGTCTTTCTTCTGATCAGGAAGTCAGGCCTGAAGGGCGCGCACGCGCTGGTGTGTGTCCTCCTCGGCTTCTACCTCGCCTCCTCCACGGTCGCTCCCACGATCAGCGAGCTCACCACGAACATCGCGGGCATGATCGGCAGCATCAAGTTCTGACCTCGTCGATCGTGCCTCGTAGGTCGGGCCTCGTGGGTTGAGCCTCGTAGGGTGTGTTCCATGACGGAACTGCCCGACCGGCGTCTGCTCCTGGTGCACGCGCACCCGGACGACGAGTCGATCAACAATGGCGCGACCATGGCCAAGTACGCGGCCGAGGGCGCCCATGTGACGTTGGTGACCTGCACCCTCGGCGAGGAGGGCGAGGTCATCCCGCCGGAGCTCGCGCACCTCACGCCCGACCGGGACGGCGGACTCGGCCCGCACCGGATCGGCGAGCTGGCCGCCGCCATGAAGGAGCTGGGTGTCGTCGATCACCGGTTCCTCGGTGGACCGGGGCGTTTTCGTGACTCCGGGATGATGGGCGTCGAGCAGAACCACCGCGCGGGCGCCTTCTGGTCCGCCGACGTCGACGAGGCCGCCGCCCACCTCGTCGGGGTGATCCGCGAGGTACGCCCCCAGGTCCTCGTCACCTACGATCCCGACGGCGGCTACGGCCACCCCGACCACATCCAGGCCCACCGCGTCGCCATGCGGGCAGCCGAGCTGGCCGCCGACGCGGGGCACGAGATCGCCAAGATCTACTGGAACCGCGTCCCGCGCTCCGTCGCCGAGGAGGGCTTCGCGCGGCTGCCCCAGGACCTCCCGGACCTTCCCTTCACCAGGGCGGCCGGCCTCGAGGGCGTACCGGGTGTCGTGGACGACGAGCGGATCACCACCGCGATCGACGGCACCGCGTACGCCGCCGCCAAGGCCGCCGCGATGCGCGCGCACGCCACCCAGATCGAGGTGGCCGAGTCGTACTTCGCGCTCTCGAACGAGCTGGCGCAGCCGATCTTCGCCACGGAGTACTACGAGTTGGTGCGCGGGGAGCCCGGCGACACGCGCGAGACGGACCTGTTCGAAGGGCTGGCCCTGTGATGAGCGCGAACAGTCGCGGGAGCATGCTCGCCCAGCCGCTGCGGCGGCCCTCCACCGGGCGGATAGTCGCCTACCTCGGCCTCTTCCTGCTTGGCGCGGTCGTCGGGCTCGCGGGGGCCCTGATGCAATCCGGCTGGTTCCCGGGCGGGTTGCTGCTCGCGCTGGCGGGGGCCGCCGGGCTCTTCCTGGGCGGCGCTCGGGCCACCGACTCCCGGGCCGGGGCGGTGGCGCCCGCGGCCGGCTGGATGGTCGCCGTCATCCTGCTCACCGCCAGCCGCCCGGAAGGCGACTTCCTCTTCGGCGCGGGGCTCGGCTCCTACCTCTTCCTGCTCGGAGGGATGGCCGTCGCTGTGATGTGCACCACCCTTGGACAAGGGCGGCAACCAGGCGGCTCCGGCGTCCGACATGGCAAGTGACGTACCACTTCGCCGTATCGGACAGGTGCGGGTCCCGTGGGGGTTTCCTTCGCGGGCGAGGTTTGCGCGCCGGACATGGCCAGTATGGTGGTGCGCGCCGCCGAGCTGCCCGAGATGAGGTCGAGTAAATGGGCGGCGGAGCCAACCGGGAGAACCTGCCTTGAGTCGTGAAACTGACAGTTCGTCCTCCGGGCCCAACGGGCGCGGTGGAGCCGCGTACCCGTCGGGGACGCCGCCGTACGGGACCCCCGCGGCTTCCGAAAGCGGCGCCGACGCGGGCCTTTCGGCCACCGGCAACCCGCCGGAGGAGCGCAAGACCGAGACCACGCTGACGACACGGATCCGGATCAACATCCCCGGATCGCGGCCCATCCCGCCCGTCGTCGTCCGCACACCGGTCGGGGACGCGGGCGCGTCCGCCGACGGCGTGGACGGCGCGAGCAATGGCGCACAGGCGCCGCGGGGCGTGAGTTCGCCCGCGGCCGCGTCCGCGGCGACGGCCACCACCGCATCCCCCGCCCCGACCGCGCCCGGGGACAGTCCCGCCGGAGCCCCCGCGGCCGAGGACAAGACGAGCGACTGGTTCGCGCCGCGCAAGTCCGGTGCGCCCAAGAGCGGCCCGGGCGGCGGATCCACCAACGGTGCGGGTCTGCCGGGCGGTTCGGCCGCCCCGGCGGAGCCGGGCGGGCGTCCTGGCGGTCCGGGCGGCGCGCGTCCGACTGCCGCGAGCGGTGCCGGTCCGTCGGGCGCCTCCGGTGGCGCCAGGCCCGGCGGGGCGAACGCTCCCCGGCCCGGCGGTGGCGGCGGCGGCGGTACGAACGGTGCCGGGCTGCCCGGTGCCACCGGCGCCGGACCCGTGGCCCCCGGCCACGGGGGCGGCACCGGCTCCTTCGACGTCTCCGGAGCGCTGAGCAGCACCGGCTCCTTCCCCTCCATCGGATCCGGCAATGGCGGATTCGGCAACGGTGGTGAACCGCGCCGCGACGACCTGCCGTACTTCTCCGAGGGCGACCAGGGCGGACAGGGCGGCCGTCGCGGGCCCGCGGGTCCGACCGGCGGTCCGGTCACCGGAGACGGCCCGCTGGTGCCGCCGACCGGGCCCGGCGTGGCACCTGGCAGCTTGGCCGCGGGACCGGGAGCGAGATCGGGTGCGAGGCCCGGTACTGGCTCGGGGCAGGCGTATCCGGGTGTTGGCCCCGGCGGTGGTCCGAGGGGCCCCGGTGGTGGCCCGGGTGTCGGTCCCGGCGGTGGGCCCAGCACTCCGGGTGTCACCCAGCGCGGCGGCCTCAGCGGCGGTCTCAGTGACGACACCGCGATCCTCACGCCGCAGAAACCCGCGCCCGAGCCGGGCGCCGGTGGCTACGGCGGTCCCGCGGACAACGTCTCCGGGCACACTCTCACCAGCGGCATCCCCGTCGTCCCGCCCGCCCACAACTCCCCGTTCGGGCCGGGCGCGCACACGGACGGCCCGCTGCCGCACACCCCGCCGAAGCTGCCCGAGCCGGTGCAGCAGCCCCGCGCATCCTCCAAGCCGGCCAAGAAGAAGGGCCGCAACAAGCCGGCTCTTCTGGGCGTCCTCGTGGTGGTCCTCGCCGGTGGCGCCTACGGCGCCGGGCTTTTGATGAACCACTCGGACGTGCCCAAGGGCACCACCGTGCTCGGCGTCGACATCGGCGGCGGCACGCGTGACGAGGCGGTCAAGAAGCTCGACGACGCGTTCGGCAACCGTACGGACAAGGCGCTGAAGCTGTCGGTCGACGGCGCAACGGTCTCGCTCAAGCCCGACCAGGCCGGGCTCCAGTTCGACAGCACGGCAACGGTCGCCGCCGCCGCGAAGAGCGACTACAACCCGGTCTCGGTGATCGGCGCGCTGTTCGGCCAGGAGCGCGTCGTCGAACCTGACATGCCGGTCGACGAAGAGAAGCTCCAGGCGGCCCTGGAGAACGCCGCGGGCGGCTCCGGTTCGGTGAGCGACGGCACGGTCAAGTTCGTGGCGGGCAAGGCCGTCGCCGTGTACGGCAAGGCGGGCAAGGGCATCGACGTCGCCTCCTCGACGAAGGCCGTCGAGGACGCCTACCGGGCACAGGTGGAGACCGACACGATCACCCCGGTGAAGGTCGCCACCAAGACCCGTCAGCCGACGGTCTCGAACGCCGAGGTCGACCGGATGATGACGAAGTTCGCGAAGCCCGCGATGTCCGCGAACGTCACGGTCCGTACGGACGCCGTGCACACCATCTCCTTCAGCCCGCAGAACTCCATCTGGAAGTTCCTGAGCGTGCAGGCGGTGAACGGCAAGCTCGTCCAGCACTACGACCTCAACGTGCTCAAGCAGCTGTACGGCGGCGCCTTCGACGGAGTCACGATCACCAAGGGCGACGGCAGCAAGAAGCCGGTGAGCCCGCAGGACGTGGCCTCGGCCCTCGGCCAGGCCCTACTCGGCAAGACGCCCACGGACCGCATCGTGACCATCTCGACAAACCCGAACTAGCGGAGGAATCAGCCACTCCGAAAGATTCAGCCCCTCCGGCGTAGATTCAGCCCCTCCGGCGTTTGAGGAGCGGGGTCTGGGGCGGAGCCCCAGGTCGGGACGGGCAGGGGCGGAGGGGGCGAAAACCCGTTGCCCGTTGCCCCCCGTTGCCCGGGCGAAGGGGCGGGGCATGTGTCCTCGACGAAGCGAGGAACGGGGCGGGCGTTGGGCCGAGGGCGGCCGGCCGCCCGCGTGGCCCGCGCCGCGCCCCGCCGGGCGTGGCGCCGCCCCCCATGGCACGCCAAGTGATCCGCTGGCCCACGCCAAGTGATCCGCACCGTATGACATCTGTCATCCGCGACTGAGGACACACCGCACTGCCCTCGCCACCCCCTCCGCCGCCACGATGGATCACATGACAACGACTGCGGCGACCACCACCACGGTGGTCGGGTTCGAATCGGTGACCAAGAGCTACGGGAGCGTCCGGGCCGTGGACGGGCTGACGCTCGACCTGCACCCCGGCGAGACCGTCGCCCTGCTGGGTCCCAACGGCGCGGGCAAGTCGACCACGCTGGACCTGCTCCTCGGCCTCAAGCACGCCGACACCGGCACCGTCCGGGTCTTCGGCATGAGCCCCCGCGAGGCGATCACCGCCGGCCGGGTGGGCGCCATGCTGCAGAGCGGCGGCCTGATGGACGAGGTCACGGTCGGCGAGCTGGTGAAGCTGGCCTGCGCTCTGCACCCCAGGCCGTACCGCGCCACCGACGTGCTCGCCCGCGCCGGCATCTCCCAGATCGCCGACCGCAAGGTCAACAAGCTCTCCGGCGGCCAGGAACAGCGCGTCCGCTTCGCCCTCGCCACCGCCGGCGACAGCGACCTCATCGTCCTCGACGAGCCCACCACCGGCATGGACGTCTCCGCCCGCCAGGCCTTCTGGGCCACCATGCGCGAACGGGCCGACCAGGGGCGTACGGTCCTGTTCGCCACGCACTACCTCGAAGAGGCCGACGCCATAGCGGACCGGGTGCTCGTCCTGCACCGAGGACGATTGCTGGCCGACGGCACCGCCGCCGAGATCAAGGCGAAGGCCGGCGCCCGCCGCATCGCCTTCGACCTTCAGGGCCCGATCGACGAGGCCTCGCTGCGCGCCCTGCCATTCCTGACCTCGATCGACATATCGGGCCACACGATCCGCATCCAGTCCTCCGACGCCGACGCGACCGTGCACGCGCTGTACGGGCTCGGTGTCTGCCCCCGCAATCTCGAAGTGGCCGGGCTCGGGCTCGAGCAGGCCTTCGTCGCCATCACGGCCGCAGAGGAGGCGAAGCAGAAGTGAACAGCCTCATCAAGCTCGAGATCACCCGCGCCCTGCGCAACCGCAAGTTCCTGTTCTTCTCGGTGATCTACCCCTCGGCCCTGTTCCTGCTGATCGCCGGCAGCGCCGACAGTACGACGAAGGTGGACGGCACCGGGCTCACCCTCCCCACCTTCTTCATGGTCTCGATGGCCTCCTTCGGCGCCCTCACCGCCGTCCTGATGGGCAACAGCGAGCGCATCGCGAAGGAGCGGGAGAGCGGCTGGGTACGGCAGTTGCGGCTCACCACGCTGCCGGGCCGCGGCTATGTGTTCGCGAAGACGGCGAGCGCGGCCGTGATCAGCCTGCCGTCGATCGTGATCGTCTTCGTGGTCGCGGCGGCCGTGAAGAACGTACGGCTGGACGCCTGGCAGTGGCTCGCGCTCACCGGCGCGATCTGGGCCGGCAGCCTCGTCTTCGCCGCGCTCGGGGTGGCCATCGGCTATCTGGCCAGCGGCGACGCCGTCCGTCCGATCACGATGATCGTCTACTTCGGCCTGTCGATCCTCGGCGGCCTGTGGATGCCGACCACGACCTTCCCGGGCTGGCTGCAGAACATAGCGAAGTGGCTGCCCACGCACGCGTACGCTGCCCTGGGGCAGGCCATCGAACTGGGAAACGCCCCGCATGCGAAGGACCTCGCCATCCTCGCCGTCTCCTTTGCCCTCTTCGCGGGCGGCGCGGCATGGCTGTACCGGAAGGACACGCTGAAGGCGTGAGCAGCGTCGGCATCGGGCAGCGCCCGCAAAATCCCAAGCAGAAGATGGTCAAGGCCCTGTGGACGGGCATCTGGCTCGTCTATCTGAGCGCGCCCGTCAGCGACCTGGTGCACGGCGGGCACAGCACCGGTGTCGTCGTGCTCGGCTGGCTCGGCCTGGTGGCCTTCGTCGCCTGGTACGGCGTACTGCTCTTCCGCACGGGCCGCGGTGAGACCAACGCCCTGGTCCTCGGTTCGCTGGCGGTCCTCGCGACCCAGGCGGCCGTCCTCTCCCTCACCCTGGGAAGGGAATGGCTGGTCCTGTTCGTGTACGTCGCGATCGCGTCCGGCGCCGCGCTCCCGCTGCGGATGGCGCGCCTGACCATCCCGGCCGTGGCCGCCGTGCTGATCGCGATCGCCCTGGTCGTCTCGGGCGGCAAGGCGTATCTGGCGGGACTCCTCATCCCGGCGTTCCTCGGCGGGTTCGCGATGACCGGTGTACGCGAGCTGGTCCGGACGACCATCGCGCTGCGCGAGGCCCGCGCGACGGTCGCCCAACTCGCGGCGAACGAAGAGCGGCTGCGGCTGGCCAGGGACCTGCACGATCTCCTCGGCCACTCGCTCTCCCTGATCACGCTCAAGAGCGAGCTGGCCGGGCGGATGCTCCCCGACCATCCCGACAAGGCGGCCCAGCAGGTCGCCGACATCGAGCAGGTCAGCCGCCAGGCACTGGTCGACGTGCGCGAGGCGGTCACCGGTTATCGGCGGCCCCGGCTGGCCTGCGAACTCGCGGGCACGCAGGTCGCGTTGACCGCGGCGGGGGTCACCGCGGAGCTGCCGGCCGAACCGGACCTCAGTGACGTCCCCGAGGAGAGCGAGTCCGCGTTGGCCTGGGCGCTGCGCGAGGCGGTCACGAATGTCGTACGGCACAGCGGGGCGCGGCGCTGCGCGGTGGAGCTCGTCCGACGCCAGACGCTGGACGGGCCGGTGCTCGAACTGTCCGTGCAGGACGACGGCTCGGGCGGCTCCGGCGGCACCCCGGGCAATGGCCTGACCGGGCTGACCGAACGCCTGGAGAAGGCGGGCGGATCGCTGGAGGCCGGTCGCGTCCGGCGCGGATTCAGATTGGTCGCGCGAGTGCCTCTGACCGCCGCCGAGGCCCCTGTGGACGCCGCGGACGACGCCGTAGGATCCGGTGCATGAGCCGCATGATCAAGGTCCTGCTCGCCGAGGACCAGTCGATGGTCCGAGAGGCGCTGGCCGCCCTGCTGGGCCTGGAACCGGACATCGACGTCGTCGCCCAAGTGGCGCGCGGGGACGAGGTGCTGGCGGCGGCCCGCGCCCACGACGTCGACGTGGCGCTGCTCGACATAGAGATGCCCGGCAAGACCGGTATCGAGGCGGCGGCCGAGCTGCACCGGGAACTTCCCGGCATCAAGCTGCTCATTCTCACGACCTTCGGCCGACCCGGCTATCTGCGCAGCGCCATGGAGTCCGGGGCCGACGCCTTCCTGGTCAAGGACGCGCCGGCGGCCCAACTCGCCGAAGCGGTACGCAAGGTACTGGCCGGGGAGCGGGTCATCGACCCCACGCTCGCGGCCGCCGCGCTCGCCGGCGGCGCCAATCCCCTCACCGACCGCGAACGCGAGATCCTGCGCGCGGCGGCCGACGGCTCCACCAACGCGGAGCTGGCCAGGGCCCTCCACCTCTCCCAGGGCACCGTCCGCAACTACCTCTCCACGGCCATCCAAAAGCTGGCGGTCCGCAACCGCACGGAGGCGGTAAGAACGGCCCGCGAGAAGGGCTGGCTGTAGAAATTTCACCTCGCGGTCAGTTGAGCATCGCCCGTGCTGCGTGGGCCTGTTGGCGTACGCGGTCGGCGGCCGGTTCGTCGACGGCGGCCACCACGTCGGCGTACGCCTCGAGTTCGGCGGCGCCCGTGAGGAAGTCGCCGCGCTGCACGAGCAGTTGGGCACGCTCGTAGCGCAGCCGGGCCGGATGCGAGGGCAGCAGCAGGGACAGCTCCACGGCCCACAGGGACACGTCAGAGCGCTCCGGGCGGGCGGTCGCCCAGGCGCGGATGTTGTTCAGGACGCGCAGGACGACGTCGAGCGGGTCGGCGGGGGAGAGCATCGACGGGTCGAGCGGCGCGCCGGTCGCCCCCGCGACGAGCAGCTCCGCGTCGGAGCCGGTCAGGACGCGTCCGCCGTCGAAGGGATCGGCGAGTACCTGCTGCTGTGTCGTCCCGAAGCCGACGACGAAATGCCCCGGCAGGGCGACCCCGTACACATGCGCGCCGGCCCGCCGCGCGACCTCCATCCACACCACGGACAGCAGGATCGGCAGCCCGCGTCGCCGCCGCAGCACCTCGTGCAGCAGCGAGGACTCAAGCCGCTGGTAGTCGGCCGGCGAGCCACGGAAGCCGTAGCGCCCGCCGAGCAGTTCACCGAGCGCGGCCGCCCAGGACCGGGGGCCGCCGGGCCGGAAGGGCAGCCGGCCCGCCAGCCGGTCCAGCTCGATCTGCGCCGCGTCCATCCCGGCCTCGTCCAGCGTCCCGTCCGCCGTCGCCCCCACCAGCAGACACAGCAGCGCCAGATCGGGCCGCTCGGCCCGCGCCTCCTCCGCGAACCGCCGCCGCACCTCGGCGCTCCGCTCCGGCCCCGGTGACTGAGGAGAACACATATCCGCCTCGCACCCCTTCACACCACTCGCCCCGACACGACCCCACGCAAACCGCTCCCCACGTCACGGCCACCCCGCTCACCCGGCCGGGCGCGCCTTCTCCTTTGCGCACCCGCGCCCCACCCGTGCCCGCCCCGCAGCCCGCCGCAAGCGTCCGCGCCCTGTGCAATGGGCTCACCTTGCCGAAATTGCGAACCGGTGCGGAGGATCGACCGCGTGCCGCGCTCGCTCTGGCGGGGCTGCGCGCCGGGGCGGAGGTAGTCCCGCGCGTAGGCCCCTTGCGTGGTGGGCTCGCCGGGTCCGGGTTGCGCGCCGGTATGGCGGATCGGCCGCGTGCCGCGCCCACTCCGGCCGGTCCGCTCACCGAACCGGAGCCCGACCCGCGCGTCAGCGCCCTGTGTGCCGGGCGCATCCTGGCCGGCTTGCTCGCCGGCTCGGAGCCCGGCCTGCGCGTCCGCGCTCTCCGTGCCGGGCGCACGCTCGCCGCCCTGCTCGCCGGCCCGGAGCCCGGCCTGCGCGTCCGCGGCCTCCGTGCCGGGCGCATCCTGGCCGGCTTGCTCGCCGGCTCGGAGCTCGTTGGCCCGGAGCCCGGCCTCTGCGCCCGCGCTCTCCGTGCCGGGTGCACGCTCGCCACCCTGCTCGCCGGCCCGGAGCCCGGCCTGCGCGTCCGCGTCCCGTGTGCCGGGCTTGCCTTGCTCGGCCTGCGAACCGTCCCGGAGGCCGCCCCGCGTGCCGCCGCGCTCCGCGCCACCATGGCCGCGCCCGCGGCCGTGTGTGCCGCCCTCGGCGGACGCCCCGGCGGTGGTCTCCTCGGCGCCCCCGCCCGCCGCGTAGGCGTCCGGCGTCCGCCGGTAGTGGTGGTACGCGTGATGCTGGGTGAAGCCCATGCCGGTGTACAGCGCTCGTGCCGCTGTGTTGTCCGACTCCACCTGGAGCCAGGCTGCCGAGGCGCCCTCGTCCAGGGCGCGCTGGGCCAGGGCAGCTATGACGGTGCCGGCGAGGCCCTGGCGGCGGTGGGCCGGGGCGACCTCGACGGCGGCGAAACCGGCCCAGCGGCCGTCGATCGCGCACCGGCCGATCGCGGCCGGAGCCTCCCCCTCCACACCCGGCACCGTCGCGAACCACACCGAGGGCCCGCTGCCCAGGACCTCCAGCGCCACGTCGCTCAGCCCCTTGCGCTGATAACGGCCGAGCCACGCGTCGTCCGCCTCGCGGGAGAGCACCACCCCGGGCGCCTCCCGGTCCGCGAGGGGCGCGAGCGGGCCGACCCACAGGCCGGCCGTCACCTCACGCGTCCAGCCCCGCTCCTCCAGCTCCGCGCACAGCAGCTCCTGCGTGCCCTCGGCCCCGGTGGCGGTCTGGATGTACGCGGGCAGGCCACGGGCCGCGTACCAGTCCCGTACGCGGGTCAGCGCCTCGTCCAGCGGCACGCCGGGCTCGCCGAGCGGCAGCACGGAGTTGGCGCGCCGGGTGAACCCGGAGGCCGCCCGCAGCTCCCACTCCCCGAGCCGCTCGCTCTCCACCGGCCGCCAGGCCCGCGCGGCGACCCGCGCCAGCTCCTCGTACGAGGCCGCCGGGCCCCGCCGGCGTGCCGGAGCGGACGGCACGACCTTGCCCGCGACCAGCGTGGATTCCGCGATCCGGACACGCTCACCGGTCCGTCGTGTGATCAGCAGCACACCGTCGTCCCATGATGTGAGAACACCCACCGTGTCGGTGAACTTCTCCCCCGTGTCTCCATCGTCGCTCAAGCGACGCACAGAGACGCGTTTGCCCACGTCAGCAGTGGTGATACGGACCTCGAGGCGGCCGGAGGCAGAGATTTCCACAGGTCAGTTCACCCCTCCTGTTCGGATCGTGCCCAAGAACGGAGATACTAGAGGCGGGCATCGACGACGCCGCGCTCCCGCGCGCCAGGCGGCGGAGCCTACGGAGGCCCGCCAGCGCCCTATCGAGGAGGAACGACAGCGTGACCTACGTCATCGCGCAGCCTTGTGTCGACGTCAAGGACAAGGCGTGCATCGAGGAGTGCCCGGTCGACTGCATCTACGAGGGCTCCCGGTCCTTGTACATCCACCCGGACGAATGCGTCGACTGTGGAGCCTGTGAGCCGGTGTGCCCGGTCGAGGCGATCTTCTACGAGGACGACACTCCCGAAGAGTGGAAGGACTACTACAAGGCGAACGTCGAGTTCTTCGATGAGCTCGGCTCGCCCGGCGGCGCCAGCAAGCTCGGCCTGATCGAGCGCGACCACCCCTTCATCGCAGCGCTGCCGCCGCAGAACCAGTAAGCGGCCCGCACACGCGCCGCCTCGGTCCCGTACGGCCGGATCTCCTTGATCGCCGTACGGGACCGAGGCGTTTGCCGTATCGGCGAGTACCAGCGAGCCGTAGCGGCGAGTACCACAGAGACGTACTCCGTACGGGTCGTACGTACGAGAAAGTGAGCCCGATCCCGTGTCCGCAGTCTCCGACCGGCTTCCCACCTTCCCCTGGGACAAGCTGGAGCCCTACAAGGCGACGGCCGCCGCTCACCCGGGCGGCATCGTCGACCTGTCCGTCGGCACCCCGGTCGACCCGGTGCCCGAGCTGATCCAGAAAGCTCTGGTCGCCGCGGCGGACTCACCCGGCTATCCCACCGTGTGGGGCACGCCCGAGCTGCGGGACGCGCTCACGGGCTGGGTGCGGCGACGGCTCGGCGCACAGGAGGTCACCCACCACCACGTGCTGCCCATCGTCGGCTCCAAGGAGCTGGTGGCCTGGCTGCCGACGCAGCTGGGCCTCGGCCCCGGGGACAAGGTCGCCTACCCGCGCCTGGCGTACCCGACGTACGAGGTCGGCGCGCGCCTCGCCCGAGCGGAGCACGTGGTCTACGACGATCCCACGGACCTTGACCCCACGGGCGTGAAGCTCCTCTGGCTCAACTCGCCCTCGAACCCGACCGGCCGGGTCCTCTCCGCCGAGGAACTCACCCGGATCGTCGCCTGGGCCCGCGAGCACGGCATCCTGGTCTTCTCCGACGAGTGCTACATCGAGCTGGGCTGGGAGGCCGACCCGGTCTCGGTGCTGCATCCGGACGTCTGCGGGGGCTCGTACGAGGGGATCGTCTCGGTCCACTCGCTCTCCAAGCGCTCGAACCTGGCCGGCTACCGCGCCGCGTTCCTCGCCGGTGACCCCGCCGTCCTCGGTGATCTCCTTCAGATCCGCAAGCACGGCGGCATGATGACGTCCGCGCCGACCCAGGCCGCGGTGGTCGCCGCCCTGTCGGACGACGCCCACGTCCGCGAACAGCGCGAGCGCTACGCCGCCCGCCGCACCGCCCTGCGCGACGCCCTCCTGGGCCACGGCTTTCGCATCGAACACAGCGAGGCCAGCCTCTACCTCTGGGTCACCCGCGACGAGTCCTGCTGGGACACCGTGGCCCACCTGGCCGCCCTGGGCATCCTCGTCGCCCCCGGGGACTTCTACGGCGAGGCGGGCAAAGACTTCGTACGAGTCGCCCTGACAGCGACGGACGAACGCGTGTCAGCGGCAGTGGAACGCCTGGCCAGGTAGCTGACTGGTACGGCTGTGCCGGGCGCCGTGACATCAGGGCCCAGCTCCCGCAGGGGGCAAGCGAAACGGGGGTCCAGGGACAACTCCCTGGACCCCCGTCTCCGTACAGCCGGGCGGGCTAGCCGAGCGGCAGACCCTGAATCGGCAGCTGACCGGTCGGAAGCCCACCACCGGTCGCCGTCTTCGCGGTGTCACCGAGCAGGCCACCAGCCTGCCCCGCCGCGCCCCCGGCCGCCTTCTGCGCGGCCGGCGTCGCCGTCTTGGCGACCTTCCCACCGGTCTTGCCCGCGGCGGGCACAGTCTTCTTGACCGCCTTGCTGCCGGTGTCGCCCGCAAGCCCGGTGACCTTCTGAGCCGCTCCGTCGACGGTGCTGCCGACGTTCGCCCCGTCCAGGGCGGTCAGCCCACCGAGGTTGGGGGTGGCCGGCAGTTCGGCCGCCGCGCTGGCGGAGCCGGCCGCGCCGACCCCGGCTGCCGCTCCCGCTGCGACGAGCAGCGCGGCACGGGCGATCCGGCGGGTCAGGGGGAGGGACATGATGCTCCTTAGACGGGAGAGAACGTGGAAGTGTCCAACCGCGCCCGGCACCGGCCGACTGGCTGTCGACCGACCGAAGCTGATCGTTCCGGGCTCGGACGCAGTGACTACCGCTCGAAGCCCGCGAAAGTTGCGGTGGCCCGACGTAAAGAGTTGGCAATGCGTCGCATTATCGGCTGCGGATAAAAACGGGCAAACAACGCCCGGTCGGAAAGTGTGCCGAATCCTTACGGCCCTTTGTTTTCAAGGGATTCGGCGGACAGGAGAGTGAGCGGGCGAAAACCTGCGCACATCGTCGACGCGCCGCGATCAGGGCCCCCTGAATGGGTGAGGGTCCGAACTACTGCCCAGTGATGATTCGGACCTCGGCGGCGGACTTCCGCGCGGCCGGGCCCGTCTTCGACCCCGCGGTGCGCCACTGGCTGTCGGTGCTCCCGGCGGTCCACTCGCGGTCGGCGTACGACACCCGTTCGATATGCAGCGCGGCCGAGTTGGCCACGGCCCAGTGCGCCAGCTCCCAGCCGCGGCGGCGTGCACCGGTCCCGGCGGAGTCCTTGCGGACGGGCACGGTCACGGTCCGCCCGCCGTCGGTCGAGGAGACCGGGGCCGAGGCGGCGGCGGACGGCGAGGCGGAGGCGCCCGCGGCGGCGACGTCGGCGCCCGCCTCCTGCAGCACATCGCGCCCGAAGTCCCGTACGAGCGCGGCGCGCACCGAGTCCGCGCCGCCGACCGGGGTGGCGTCCGGTCGCCCCTCACAGGTCAGCGTGGCCGCCGCAACGCCGGTCAGGGCCCCGGCGAGCAGCGTGGCGTCCGACTCGTGCTTGGCGTACGCCTGCGGATAGCCGCTGCGCTGCACGCGCTGCGCGGCGACGGTGAGCGGCAGCCGCGCATAGTCCGGCACCTTGGCCAGGTGCTCGTAGAAGACACCCGCCGCGTACGTCGGGTCCATGATCTGCCTGGTCGTGCCCCAGCCCTGCGAGGGCCGCTGCTGGAACAGGCCAAGGGAGTCCCGGTCGCCGTGCTGGATGTTGCGCAGCCCCGACTCCTGGAGCGCCGTCGCGAGGGCGATGGTCACGGCGCGCTCGGGCATGCCCCGGGAGGTGCCGACCGCCGAGATCGTCGCCGCGTTCACCGCCTGCTCCGGTGTGAACTCGTACGACGCCCCGTCGCCCTTGCCCGAGACGACCTTGCATCTCGGTGCGCCCGTGCCTCCCGTGAGGTACTGCACGGTGAGATAGCCCGCGAGCGCGAGCAGGACCACGAGGGCCGCCCCGAAACGCAGGAGGCGGCCGCGGCGGACGGAAGTGGGGGACGGCTCTGGCACGACGTACAAGGTACTTGAGGCCTCTGTCGGTGCTCTGTGGGGCTGTGGACAACCGGAATCCGGACCGGGGCGACCGGCCTCGACCGGGCCGGGCGGCCCGGGACGCTAGGGTCGACGGCATGGCCGACACACCGCTTGACCTCACCTTGGACGCTGCCGAGCTCACCGCGCGGCTCATCGA
Organism: Streptomyces sp. NPDC048415; assembly: GCF_040651675.1. Classification (NCBI taxonomy): domain Bacteria; kingdom Bacillati; phylum Actinomycetota; class Actinomycetes; order Kitasatosporales; family Streptomycetaceae; genus Streptomyces; species Streptomyces sp. NPDC048415. Next base: position 68,622 of record NZ_JBEZKJ010000010.1, read on the forward strand.
CTTCCCCTCCGAGAGCGGCAATGAGAAGCCGCTCGCGGACGCCGTCGAGGCCGCCCTGCGCGCCCTGCCGCATCTGACGGTCGACCGGTACGGCAACAACGTCGTGGCCCGTACGAACCTGGGCCGCGCCGAGCGCGTCATCCTCGCCGGCCACATCGACACGGTCCCCATCGCGGGCAACGTCCCCTCCCGCCTCGACGAGGACGGCGTGCTGTGGGGCTGCGGCACCTGCGACATGAAGTCGGGCGTCGCGGTCCAGCTCCGTGTCGCGGCCACGGTCCCCGCCCCCAACCGCGACCTCACTTTCGTCTTCTACGACAACGAAGAGGTCGCGGCACACCTGAACGGGCTGAAGCATGTGTCCGAGGCCCACCCAGAGTGGCTGGAGGGCGACTTCGCGGTCCTTCTGGAGCCCTCGGACGGGCAGGTCGAGGGCGGCTGCCAGGGCACGTTGCGGGTGCTGCTGAAGACGAAGGGCGAGCGCGCCCACTCCGCCCGCGGCTGGATGGGCTCGAACGCGATCCACGCGGCGGCCCCGATCCTGGCCAGGCTGGCCGAGTACAAGCCGCGCTACCCCGTCATCGACGGCCTTGAGTACCGCGAGGGCCTGAACGCGGTGGGCATCACGGGCGGTGTCGCCGGCAACGTCATCCCCGACGAGTGCGTCGTCGCCGTCAACTTCCGCTACGCGCCCGACCGCAGCGAGGAGGAGGCCGTCGCCCATGTCCGCGAGGTCTTCGCCGACTGCGGCGTTGAGGAGTTCGTCATCGACGACCACGGCGGTGCCGCGCTCCCCGGGCTCTCCCACCCGGCGGCCGCCGCCTTCATCGAGGCGGTCGGAGGCACCCCGCAGCCCAAGTACGGCTGGACGGACGTCTCCCGATTCAGCGGGCTCGGCATCCCGGCGGTCAACTACGGCCCCGGCAACCCCCACTTGGCGCACAAGCGTGACGAACGGGTCGAAACGGCCAAGATCCTCGCGGGTGAGGAGCGCCTGCGGGCCTGGCTGACCGCCTGAGCCGTACCCGATGGCGGTTCATGGCGGACACGCTCGCGTCCCCCCGCCGTAACCGGGGGAGATCTACGCTGGGGCGGAACGACCGCGAGCGGAGGGAGCGGACATGCCTACTGGCAACCCCGAGGGCAAGAAGCGGCCACCGGAGGAGCAGCGGCTGGGACCGGTGCTGCGCAGGCGGGGCCAGGTGCAGGCGAGCACCACGGATCAGCGGCTGCTGGACGCGGGCGGTCCTTCCGACTGGGTGCACACCGACCCCTGGCGGGTGCTGCGCATCCAGTCCGAGTTCATCGAAGGTTTCGGCACGCTGGCCGAACTCCCGCCCGCCATCAGCGTGTTCGGCTCCGCCCGTACGCCGGTGGACTCGCCCGAGTACGCGGCGGGAGTCGCCCTCGGCCGCGGCCTGGTCGAGGCCGGCTTCGCCGTGATCACCGGCGGTGGGCCCGGCGCCATGGAAGCCGCCAACAAGGGCGCCTGCGAGGCCAAGGGCATCTCCGTCGGCCTGGGCATCGAGCTGCCCTTCGAGCAGGGGCTCAACCCGTACGTCGACATCGGCCTCAACTTCCGGTACTTCTTCGTCCGCAAGATGATGTTCGTCAAGTACGCGCAGGGGTTCGTGGTCCTGCCCGGCGGCCTCGGCACCCTCGACGAACTCTTCGAGGCGTTGACCCTGGTCCAGACCCAGAAGGTCACCCGCTTCCCGATCGTGCTCTTCGGCACCGAGTACTGGGGCGGCCTCGTCGACTGGCTCAGGAACACCCTCATCGCCCAGGGCAAGGCCTCCGAGAAGGATCTGCTCCTCTTCCACCTGACGGACGAGGTGGAGGAGGCGGTGGCCCTGGTGTCCAAGGAGGCGGGCAGGTAGAAGGTGTTTCAGCCCGTCCGGCGTTTGAGGACGAGCGCGAAGCGCGATACGGGGGCCTGGGGGGCTCCGCCCCAGGGACGGGAAGGGTAGGGGCGGCGGGGGCGAAAACCGCCTTACGCCAGCCCCCGCCGGGCCACAGCCGGCGGACGGTGCCCGGCGATGGTGGCCACCATGTCCAGCACCTGCCGGGTCTCCGCGACCTCGTGGACGCGATACACCTGCGCCCCCAGCCACGCGGAGACCGCGGTCGTCGCCAGCGTCCCCACCACTCGCTCCTTCACCGGCTTGTCCAACGTCTCCCCGACAAAGTCCTTGTTCGAGAGGGAGACAAGCACCGGCCAGCCCGTCTCGACCATCTCCCCCAGCCGCCGAGTCGCCTCAAGACTGTGCCGGGTGTTCTTCCCGAAGTCGTGCCCGGGGTCGATCAACACGGACTCACGCGGGACGCCCAGCGACACCGCACGCTCCGCCAGGCCGACGGTCACGCTCAAAATGTCCGCCATGACATCGCCGTACGTGATCCGGTGCGGGCGCGTACGCGGCTCCGCCCCACCGGCATGGGTGCACACCAGCCCCACCCCGTACCGCGCCGCAACCTCCGCCAGCCGCGGATCGACCCCGCCCCACGCGTCGTTGAGCAGATCGGCGCCGGCCTCGCACACCTCCTCCCCGACATCGTGCCGCCAGGTGTCGACGCTGATGATCACGTCGGGGTGGCGGCGCCGCACCTCGGCGACGAAACCGACCGTCCGCCGCGCCTCCTCCTCGGCGGACACCTCTTCCCCCGGCCCGGCCTTGACCCCACCGATGTCGATGATGGCGGCACCCTCCGACACCGCCTGCTCCACGCGCGCGAGGGCCGGCTCGTCGCGGAAGGTGGCCCCCTGGTCGTAGAAGGAGTCCGGGGTCCGGTTCACGATCGCCATGATCACCGGCTCGTGCGGGTCGAATTCACGCCTGCCCAGCCTGAGCATCCCCTATGACCTCTCCCAGTAAGTCCCGCCGATAAGCCGCCTGCGACCTTAACTGTCAGACTCGCATGGCACGATCGGACCCTGACACTTTCAGCTTCAGCATTTCCGCGCCGGCGCACCGCGTCGGCACCAGAGCGTGGGGACCTCAGCGATGTTCATGTTCTTGTTCCTGGTCGTCGCGCTCGCCGTCGTGGTCGCCGCGGTGACACTGTCCGTGGTGGGCGGCGGCGAGAGCGCCCCCCTTCCCGAGGCCGGCCCCGAGCGGCTGGCGGACCCGCTGCCCTACGACCGGCCGGTGAACCGCGGTGACGTGGAGGCGTTGCGCTTCCCCGTCGCTCTACGCGGCTACCGCATGGCGGAGGTCGACGACGCCCTGGGCCGTCTCGGCGCCGAGATCTCCGAGCGGGACGCCCGGATCGCCGACCTGGAGTCCGCGCTCGTCGGCGCCCGCGCGAGCGCGGCCACCTCGCTGCGCAAGCACCCCGAGGGGGAGGATCACCAGTGACCGACGCACTCCTGGGCCCCGACGGCGCGCTGCGCTGTCCCTGGGCCCTGTCGAGCGAGGACTACGTGGCGTACCACGACGAGGAGTGGGGCCGCCCGGTCCACGGCGACGACGCGCTGTATGAGCGGCTGTGCCTTGAGGCCTTCCAGTCCGGCCTGTCCTGGATCACCATCCTGCGCCGCCGCCCCGGTTTCCGCGCCGCCTTCGCCGGCTTCGAGATCGCCAAGGTCGCGATCTACACGGACGCCGACAAGGAGCGTCTGCTCGCCGATCCGGGCATCATCCGCAACCGCGCCAAGATCGAGGCGACGGTGGCCAACGCGCGCGTGCTGGCCGACTGGGCGCCGGGCGAGCTGGACGACCTGATCTGGTCCTTCGCCCCGGACCCGGCCTCCCGCCCGGTCCCGAAGCGCCTCTCCGACGTCCCCGCCGTCACCGACGAGTCGACAGCCCTCTCCAAGGCGCTGAAAAAGCGTGGCATCCGCTTCGTGGGCCCGACAACGGCGTACGCCTTGATGCAGGCGTGCGGGTTGGTGGACGACCACTTGGCGGACTGCGTGGCCAGGAGCGCCCCGTAAGGCGCGCGGGGCTGTGACACCGTGCGGCTGCGCCGCGTGAGCGAGACCAGCCCCCACCGGCCCGCAGCGCTGTGACATCTTTCGGCTGCGCCGCGTTGGCGAGACCAGCCGCACCGGCCCGCGGCGCCCCGCGAACCGTCACCGCCCCAAGTACTTCGGCTTCTCCTTGTTCACAAACGCCTGCACAGCGATCGTGTGGTCCTCCGAGGCGCCGGCCCGGACCTGCAGCTCGTCCTCCTTCTCCAGGGACTCGTCCAGCGAGTGGGAGAGGGCGTAGGCGAGCGACTCCTTCAGCGCGGCGTACGCCAAGGTCGGCCCCCCGGCCAAGGCGCGGGCCACCTTCTCCGCCTCGCCGCGCAGCTCGGCGGCCGGCACGACACGGTTCGCGATCCCCAGCTCGTACGCCTCCTGGGCGGAAACACTGCGAGGAAAGAGCAGCAGATCGGCGGCGCGACCGGGCCCGACGACCCGGGGCAGCGTCCAGGAGATCCCGGAGTCGGCGGTGAGCGCGACCCCGGCGAACGACGTGTTGAAGGCGGCCGTGTCGGCGACGAGACGGTAATCGGCGGCGAGGGCGAAACCGAAGCCGGCCCCGGCCGCGACGCCGTTCACCGCGGCGACCACGGGCTTCGCGGCGCCCGTCAGGGCCCGCACGATGGGGTTGTAGTGCTCGCGCACGGTGCTCATGGTCTGCCCCGAACCCGACTTCTTGTCGGCGGCCAGCAGCCCGATGTGCTCCTTGAGGTCCTGCCCGACGCAGAAGGCCCGGTCTCCGGCGGCCGTCAGCAGGATCGCCCGTACGCCCTCGTCCGCCGCGGCCGCCAGCGCCGCGTCACGGAAGGCGACCTTGGTCTCGATGTTCATCGCGTTCATCGCCTCGGGGCGGTTCAGCGTGATCGTCGCGAGTCCGTCACTCACCTCGTAGAGCACGGTGTCGGCCATGGTGGTCCCCTCCGGTGTCGCGGCTCCGTCGTACCGGTCGGTACGGGCTGTGTCCGATGACAGCATGGCGGAGATCACCGGCGGTGGCGCGGACCGGACATGTGACCTGCGTCAAAGAATTCCGAGCCGTGGAAGTCCATGCGGCGGCGCAGTATCGCAGTCACATCGCCGAATTGAGTGGTTTTGCTCAAGCGCGTTGCCCAAGCGATGCCGACTGATGTTGGTCATCGGGTCCTGAGATGCGGGATAATGGCCTGGAAGCAATGTGTTCGATGCCGGTGACGTGTGTCCTATGAGAGGACGTGCGTGCCCTCCAAGGGGCCGTCGGCGACGATGAGCTGGTTTCAGGAAGGGGAACGAGCATGGCGGCCATGAAGCCGCGGACGGGCGATGGCCCGCTCGAGGTGACCAAGGAGGGGCGGGGCATCGTCATGCGCGTTCCGCTCGAAGGCGGCGGTCGGCTCGTCGTCGAGCTGACCCCTGACGAGGCCGACGCGCTCGGCGATGCCCTCAAGAAGGTCGTCGGCTGACGCGGAACGCGACTAGACCCTTTTCAGCTGCCCTGGCATCGTACGCGGTGCCGGGGCAGCTGGTTTTCAGCGGCGAACGTCGCTATAACACCTGGTCAGCGAGGTGGTCCGATGACCTGGCTCACCGCTTGACCGCGCACAGCAGCCCGTCGCCCACCGGCAGCAGCGAGGGCACCAGATCCTGGCTCTCGCGCACCGCGCGCAGCAGCTCACGCAGCCGGCCGACCTCGGCGGGCTGCGGTCCCGAGTCCACTGTGCGGCCGTCCGCGAAGACGCCCTCGAAGGCGACGAGCCCGCCCGGCCGCAGCAGGCGCAACGATTCAGCGAGATAGTCCAGGCACTCCAGACGATCGCCGTCGCAGAAGACGAGGTCGTAGCCGGAGTCCGCGAGCCGGGGCAGCACATCGAGGGCGCGGCCGGGGATGAACCGGGCCCGGTTGCTGGCGAATCCGGCGGCCCGGAAGGCCTGGCGGGCGAACTGCTGGCGCTCCGGCTCCGGGTCCACGGTGGTCAGTACCCCGTCCGGCCGCATGCCGTGCAGCAGATGAATTCCGGATACGCCGGTCCCGGTCCCGATCTCCGCCACCGCTTTCGCCTCCACGGTGGCGGCGAGCAACCGCAGCGCCGCGCCCGTGCCGGGCGACACCGAGCGCAGGCCTGCCTCACGGGCCCGGTCCCGGGCCCAGCGCAGCGCCTCGTCCTCGGCGACAAAGGCGTCGGCGAACGCCCAGCTCGTCTGCCGGTTGCCGGTAATGACCCTCTCCTGTCCCCGTGGTTGCCTGGGCGTGACTGTATCCGTTGGTGCCGGGAACCCGCAGATGGGACCGGGCGTTTAGAGGGGTGGGGAAACGGACCGGGGGAAAGCTGATGGATCAGTACGTGGAGCAGGGCGCGGTGCGGGATGCCGGGCAGGTGCTGACGCAGCCATATGAGCACGTATCAAATTCTCGTAAAACCGCTTATCCGGAGCTAACGGGCGAGGTGGCTATGGTAGGGGCTCCACTGGACACCACCAGAGCCGACAGGGGAGGTGCGGCTGCGCCTGTGGATCGAGGAGGGGTGCTGCGGCGCCTGCTCAGATCGGCGGGTGAGCCGAAATCCGTGACTGACATCGCTGACAAGTTCCACGCTGCCGCTCCCGCGCAGACCGCGACGTTCACCACCGACGCGGAGTCGCAGGCGTGGACTCCGCCCACCTGGGAGGAGGTCGTCAGCACGCACAGCGGCCGGGTCTACCGTCTCGCCTATCGCCTGACGGGCAACCAGCACGACGCAGAGGACCTCACACAGGAAGTCTTCGTCCGCGTCTTCCGCTCGTTGTCCACGTACACGCCCGGCACCTTCGAGGGCTGGCTGCACCGCATCACGACGAACCTCTTCCTGGACATGGTGCGCCGCAAGCAGCGCATCCGCTTCGACGCCCTCGGCGACGACGCGGCCGAGCGCCTGCCCAGCCGCGAGCCGTCCCCGCAGCAGGTCTTCAACGACGCACACTTCGACGCGGACGTCCAGCAGGCGCTGGACACCCTCGCGCCCGAGTTCCGCGCCGCCGTCGTCCTGTGCGACATCGAAGGACTGTCGTACGAGGAGATCGCCGCGACCCTCGGTGTCAAGCTCGGCACGGTCCGCTCCCGGATCCACCGCGGCCGCTCCCAGCTGCGCAAGGCCCTTGCCCACCGGTCTCCCGAGGCCCGCGCCGAGCGCCGCTCGTTCGTGCCCCGTGTGCCCGTGCTGGGAGGAGGGGGCGCGACCGCGTGAGTGGATCCCGTCCTACGCCCGCTGAGCAGCACCTCGGCGACCGACTCTCCGCCCTGGTGGACGGAGAGCTCGGTCATGAGTCGCGCGAGCGCGTCCTGGCCCACCTTGCCACCTGTGCGAAGTGCAAGGCCGAGGCGGACGCCCAGCGCCGGCTGAAGAACGTATTCGCGAAAGCGGCCCCTCCGCCGCCCTCCGAGAGCTTCCTGGCCCGTCTCCAGGGGCTGCCCGGGGGAGGTGACTCCGACGGCGGTGGCTCGCCGCTCGGCGGGGGAGGATTCGGCGGAAGACTTCCCGGGGCGGACCGGACCTCCGGCGTCGCCGGGATTTTCGGTGTGAGGGGTGAGCCCTTCGGTTACGTCCCCACCGGACCGCACGGCGATGTGCTGCCCGCCTCCTCGGGGCGGGGCTTCCGCATCCATGACGTCAGCCGTCACGAGGCCGAGCGGTCGGCCTCCCGCGGGCTGCGGTTCGCCTTCGCCGCCGCCGGTGCGGTGTCGCTGGCCGCGGTCGCGCTCGGCGGGGTGTCGACCGGCGTGCCGGCTGACACGGCGGACGCGCGCGGGGGTTCCGGCGCCGGAAGCAATGTGACGCCGATGCGTTCGCCCGGCACGGGGGCCTCGACGGCTCCCGAGTCGGGGCGTCGCCGGTCCGTCGGGCCACTGCTCGCGCAGGGGCAGCCGGCGCTGGGTGAGAACCGCGTGGCGCCGACCGAGGCGTCCGCGCCGCTGCTGCCCGGAGTCCCCGCTCCGGCGGACGGCGGCCAGGACGTCATGCACACGCTGACGACACCCGTGGTGGCCGGTGCCGCCGCGATGTCCCCGCTCATACGCCAGCTCACCGATTCCGAGCCGGTCACGCTGACCTCGTGGTCCAGGGCCCCAGACGTCACGACGCCGGGTCTGCTCGCCGCCCCCGCCGCCACCCCGTCCCCGTCTTCCTCCCTGTCCCCCACCTCCCGTACCGTCCGCTGACCCGGCCTCTGCGCAGCGGCCCGTGAACCTGGTTGAATCCAGGGTGGGCCGCGTCCGAGGGAGGGATCCCGGACGCGGAGTCGACAAATCCGCGGTGACCGTAGGCGAGTTGTGCCGCGGGCCCGGTGTGGGGAGAGCATGAACGAGGGGAAGCCCACGAAGCCGAAGTGGTGGAGCCGGCCCCGGCTCCAGGGCGCGGCGCCAGACACCACCACGGATCACCTCCCGGTGGGGGCCGCGGCCGATCCGGGGACGCCGAAGGCGGGTCCCGCTGACGCGGGGCCGTCTCTCGAGGGCCACGACGGCGATCCCGGCGGCGATGACGAGCTGCACCGTCCCGCGCGGAGCGGCGCTCCGCGCGGTGACATCGGCTCCGACACCGACGCGCGCCTCGTCCGTGATGGCGAGGGTGACTTCGAGCTGGGCCGTCCTGGGGGGAGCGGTGACCCGGCGGTTGGCGGCGACGGGCGCCTCGTCCGTGATGGCCAGGGTGACTTCGAGCTGGGCCGTCCCGGTGGGAGCGGCTCCGGCATCGGCGCGTACGTCGAGCGCGATGACCCTGACAGCGACGGTGACTTCGAGCTGGAACGCCCCGCTTCCGTCCAGCGGGAGGCTGAGGCGGACGGTAGCTCTTTCGGCGCGGTCCACCCGGTCACCGGGTCCACGCCTGTTGCCGAGGCGGCGTCTGGCGGGGCTTTGGATGATCGGGTTTCGGTACTCGGCGTGGTCCAGCCGGTGGCTGGTCACGTTCCTGTTGCCGAGGCGGCGTCTGGCGGGGCTTTGGATGATCGGGTTCCGGCACCCGGCGTGGTCCAGCCGGTGACCGGGTCCATGACTGTTGCCGAGGCGGCATCCGGTGCGGCCATGGAGGATCGGGTTCCGGCACCCTCCGCCGACCAGACAGAGCGAGCCAAGCCCTTGCACGACCCCGACCCCTACGGCACCCCGCCCTACGGGCAGCCCGGACCCTGGGCGCCCGCCCCGCCGGTCCAGCACCCGGCGACGACGTCCACACGCGAGGCGCACGCCGCAGCGGGGACACCCGCCTATGAGGCGCACGCCCCGGCGGGGACACCGGCCCAAGGGACGCGCGTCCCGGCCGGGACAGCGGTCCACGAGGCGCACGCCGCGACGGGGGCGCCGGCTCACGGTACGCAGCTCCCGCCGGGCGTACCCGCCCACGCCCCCTCCGCGCCCCTGACGTCCGCCGACCCCGGCACGGCTTCGGCGCACGCTCGCGCCCCCGTTCCCCCCGCTCAAGACGACCAGATACCCCCGGCCCCGCCCGGCGGCAGCCCCGCCCCGGCCCCGTACGCGGGAGGCGCCCACAACGCCCCCGTACCGAACCCACGGGCCGCCACCCCCTGGCAGAACTACGACCCCTGGGCCGCCCCCGGCCCGCTCCAGCAGAACGGCGCCGCCGTGGTGAGCGTCGTCCAGCGGCGCAAGCGGGCGAAGAAGACGCTGGTGCTCGGGGCTGTGGTGCTCGCGCTTGTCTCCGGGGGCCTGGGCGGTGCTGTGGGGGCGTATCTGCAACGAAACGGGGGGATGGGGGACGTCGAGCTGCCGCAGGCGGCGAAGGAGGCGCCGGGGCGGGCTCCGGCCAGCGTGGCCGGGATCGCCGCGCACGCGCTGCCCAGCGTCGTCACCCTGCACGTGCGCGGCTCGGGAGAGGAGGGCACAGGTACCGGCTTCGTGCTCGACCGCCAGGGCCACATCCTCACCAACAACCATGTGATCGAACCGGCCGGCAGCGGCGGCGAGATATCCGTGACGTTCAGCGGCGGCCAGAGCGCCGACGCCGAGGTCGTCGGGCACGACAGCGGGTACGACCTCGCCGTGGTCAAGGTCTCCGGCGTCAGCGGGCTCGACCCCATGCCGCTCGGCAACTCCGACAACGTCCAGGTCGGCGACCCCGTCGTCGCCATCGGCGCGCCCTTCGACCTGGCCAACACGGTCACCTCCGGCATCATCAGCGCCAAGGAGCGACCCATCACGGCGGGCGGGGACAAGGGCGACGGAAGCGACGTCTCCTACGTCGACGCCCTGCAGACCGACGCGCCCATCAACCCCGGCAACTCCGGCGGCCCCCTCCTCGACTCCAAGGCCCGCGTCATCGGCGTCAACAGCGCCATCCGTTCCGCCGACAGCGGCTCGGACCTGGAGAGTGGTCAGGCCGGTTCCATCGGGCTCGGCTTCGCCATTCCCATCAACCAGGGCAAGCGCGTCGCCGAGGAGCTCATCAACACCGGCAAGGCCACCCACCCCGTGATCGGTGTCACGCTCGACATGAACTACACGGGCGACGGCGCCCGCGTCGGCACGAAGAGCAACGGCGGCGGTCCCCCGGTCACCGCGGGCGGCCCCGGCGCCGAAGCGGGCGTCAAGGCGGGCGACATCATCACCGAGGTCGACGGCCGGCGTGTCCACTCCGGCGAGGAACTCATCGTGAAGACCCGCGCCCACCGCCCCGGCGACCGCCTTCGGCTGACCCTCACGCGGGGCGGCACGGAGAAGAAGGTCATCCTGGTCCTCGGCTCCGCCGACGGCGACTGAGGCCGCCGACCGGGACCGAGCCCGTCGACCGACCGGGACCGAGCCCGTCGACCGACCGGGACCGAGCCAGCCTGTCGGCCGACCGAGAGCGAGCCAGCCTGTCGGCCGACCGAGAGCGAGCCTGTCGACAGCACCCGGCGGCGACTGGCATGAACTTCACAGCTGGGCGCAATGTGCCAGCTCCGCACGGCAAACATCGCGGAAAACCGGCCGTGTACATGAACTCGCAAGCCCCGGGACAGTTCCGGACGGACAGGATGGACGGGTACCGTGGACCCGGCCCGGACCACGGACGACCTGCCGAGGGCCGAGGACCGCGGACATCGCAAGGAGCATCAGGTGTTCAATGACATAGGACCGCTGGAGCTGGTGACGCTCGTCGTCCTTGCCGTGCTCGTCTTCGGTCCGGAGAAGCTCCCGAAGATGATCCAGGACGTCACGCGCACCATTCGTAAGATCCGTGAGTTCTCGGAGAGCGCCAAGGCGGACATTCGCGAGGAACTCGGCCCGGAGTTCAAGGACTTCGAGTTCGAGGACCTCAACCCCAAGACGTTCATCCGCAAGCAGCTGGACAACGACGAGCTGGGCCTCAAGGAGATCCGTAACGGATTCGACGTGAAGAAGGAGATGGCCGAGGTCACGGACGCGGTTCACAGCCGCGAGTCCGACACCTCGTCGTCCTCCTCCACCGGCGGGTCCGGCGGGTCCGTCGACATGACGAAGAAGCGCGAGAAGCTCGACCCGGACGAGCGCCCGCCCTACGATGCCGACGCCACCTGAGCGGTAGGCCCCCGTATGGCGTGGCGGACGTCCACCTGAGCGGTAGGCCGCACGGTGGCGTGGCGGACGTCCACCTGAGCGGTAGCCCCCGGTATCCCGTGGCGGACGTCCACCTGAGCCGTTGGCCCCGGTATGCCGTGGCGGACGTCACCTGATCCGTCCCGACGCCCGCGTACCCGCACTTCAGACGTACGCCGCGCGGCCTGAATCCGGCGCGCGCACGACCCACGCGCCGGGCGGTTTCCCTGCTGCTCGGAGTGGTGTGGCTATGCTGCCCAGTTGTTGTGCGGACCGATAAGGACGCCCGAGGGGGGCGGGCCGCCCGGTTCGACGAGAGCTAGGAGGCGTCCGGCAGATGGAGACGACAAGTCGGGTAGGCGCGCAGGCGCCGGCCGCGGAGGGCGGACGACAGGTCCCCTCCGCCCGGGGCACGGTCGACGGCTACCTGCTGGCGCCCTTCCCGTGGTACGGCCTCGACGAGGCCTTCACGGGACCGCGCTGGCTGATGCAGGTCGGTACCTCGGCGGACGGTGCCGTCGAGCACGGTTCGATCGGACACGGCGACGAACCGACGGTGCGCAGTGAGTCGACCGAGGACAAGGAGCGGTTCGCGGTCGTGGTCACCGTCGCCGCCAGCCCCGTACGCCGCAGCGCGGACGGCACGGGGCTCCTGGAGGCCACCTCGGTGTCCTCCGCGGCCTGGCTGGCCGGTGTGGGGCTGCTGTCCTTCACCTGGCCCGGCCAGATGGACCACACCCTGCGCGACGACTGGCTGGACCAGCAGACCGAGACCGCGTGGGTGCTGGCCGACGATCTGGACGGCCCCGACTGGTCCACGCTGTCCCTTCCCGTGGACGGCGTGCCCACGTCCTTCCACTACCGCGAGTCCGAGTTCGGCTGGGTTCTCGCCGGGTCCACCCAGGAGGGCGTCCACGTGGGCGCGTACGGGCGGGGGATGAGTGCGTATGGGCTGGGGTTCGCCATGATCAAGGACATCGGCGCGTACGCCTAGCCGGCGGGGTGTACGGGGAAGGGGGCGCCGTCTTGCTCGACGGCGCCCCCTTCCCCGTATGGGATCCGGGGTGTTGCGGACCGCTTGTGGCTGCGGGGCCGCTGTGGTTGCTCGCGCAGTTCCCCGCGCCCCTGACGGGCACGGGGAACTGCCCCAGGAATCTAGAACTTGTTGCGCGGGGTGATGCCGAGGGACATCCCGGACAGGCCCCGTGCGCGGCCGCCCAGCTTGCCCGCGATGGCGCGGAGGGCCGAGCCTGCCGGGGAGTCCGGGTCGGTGAGGACGACCGGCTTGCCCTCGTCGCCGCCCTCGCGGAGGCGGACGTCGATGGGGATGGAGCCGAGGACCGGGACGGTGGCGCCCGTCGTGCGGGTCAGGCCGTCGGCGACCGTCTGGCCGCCGCCCGTGCCGAAGATGTCGACCATCTCGCCGCAGTGCGGGCAGGGAAGACCCGACATGTTCTCCACCACGCCGACGATCTTCTGGTGGGTCTGGACCGCGATCGAGCCCGCGCGCTCGGCGACCTCCGCCGCTGCCTGCTGTGGGGTGGTGACCACCAGGATCTCCGCGTTCGGGACCAGCTGCGCCACCGAGATCGCGATGTCGCCCGTGCCGGGGGGCAAATCAAGCAGCAAGACATCCAGGTCGCCCCAGAACACGTCCGCCAGGAACTGCTGGAGGGCGCGGTGGAGCATCGGGCCACGCCAGACCACCGGCGCGTTGCCCGGGGTGAACATGCCGATCGAGATGACCTTCACGCCGTTCGCGGACGGCGGCATGATCATGTTCTCGACCTGGGTCGGACGGCCGTCCGCGCCGAGCATGCGGGGCACCGAGTGGCCGTAGATGTCGGCGTCGACGACACCGACCTTGAGGCCGTCGGCCGCCATCGCCGCCGCCAGGTTCACCGTCACCGATGATTTGCCGACGCCGCCCTTGCCGGAGGCGACCGCATATACCCGGGTCAGGGAGCCCGGCTTGGCGAAGGGGATCTCGCGCTCGGCCTGGCCGCCGCGCAGTGCGGACGCCAGTTCCTTGCGCTGCTCGTCGCTCATCACGTCCAGGGTCACGTCGACGCGGGTGACGCCCTCGACTGCCGAGACCGCCTCCGTCACGTTCTTCGTGATGGTCTCGCGCATCGGGCAGCCGGAGACGGTGAGATACACGGTGACCGCGACCGCGCCATCCGCACCGATCTCCACCGATTTGACCATCCCCAGCTCGGTGATGGGTCGCTGGATCTCGGGGTCGTTCACCGTCGCCAGTGCTTCGCGCACCGCGTCATCCGTAGCCATAAGGACGATGGTACGGCGACAGGCCGGGGGGCCGGAAAGCCCCGTCACCGGTCGTCTACGTCACGTCCGTGCGATCGTTCCGCCGGGAATACGACATGGCCGCCGACGCGCCGCTCCTCCAGCTCCTTGATCACGTCCTGAAGTTCGGAGCGGATCCAGTCCCGGGTGGCGACCTCGCCGAGGCCCATGCGCAGCGAGGCGATCTCCCGGGTGAGGTACTCGGTGTCCGCGATGGACCGCTCGTTCTGCTTGCGGTCCTGTTCGAGGTTGACCCGGTCGCGGTCGTCCTGCCGGTTCTGCGCGAGCAGGATCAGCGGGGCGGCATAGGAGGCCTGCAGCGACAGCATCAGGGTCAGGAAGATGAAGGGATAGCTGTCCCAGCGCAGGTCACGCGGCGCGAAGACGTTCCACAGCACCCACGCGATGATGACGACCGTCATCCAGACGATGAACCGCCCGGTGCCCAGGAACCGCGCGATCCGCTCCGACAGCCGTCCGAACGCCTCCGGGTCCCACTCGGGCACCAGTCGCCGCCGCGGCGGCATCGGCTGGTCGAGCCGGGTGCGCGGCCGGGAGGTGGCGGTGGCCCCGGAGGCCACCCGATCGCGGCTCTCGCGCTCAGGTGCCATGGGGCGCCCCCTCTTCGAGGTGGAACTCCGTCTCGCGCCAGTCCTCGGGCAGCATGTGATCCAGTACGTCGTCCACGGTGACCGCGCCGAGCAGGGAGCCGCTCTCGTCGACGACGGGCGCCGCGACCATGTCGTACGTCGCGAAGAACCCGGCCACGACGGGCAGTGGGGCCTCCGGGTCCAGCGGCTGGAGGTCGTCGTCGACGAGCGAGCCGACCAGTGTGAAGGGCGGGTCGCGAAGCAGGCGCTGGAAGTGCACCGCGCCGAGGTACTTGCCGGTCGGTGTCTCGTCCGGCGGGCGGCAGACGTACACCTGGGCGGCGAGCGCGGGGGAGAGGTCCGGGTTGCGGACCCGGGCGAGCGCGTCGGCGACCGTGGCGTCGGGCCGCAGCACGATGGGCTCCGTCGTCATCAGACCGCCCGCGGTCCGCTCCGCGTACGCCATCAGCCGCCGCACGTCCGCCGCGTCGCTGGGCCGCATCAGCCTCAGCAGCCGCTCCACGTCCTCGGCGGGCAGTTCGGCGAGCAGGTCGGCCGCGTCATCCGGGTCCATCGCCTCCAGGACGTCGGCCGCGCGCTCCTCCTTGAGCTTGCCGAGGATCTCGATCTGGTCGTCCTCGGGAAGCTCTTCGAGGACGTCGGCGAGGCGGTCGTCGTCCAGCGCGGCGGCCACCTCCCCGCGCCGTTTCGGTGACAGGTGGTGCAGGACGTTCGCGAGGTCGGCCGGGCGCAGCTGCTCGAAGGTGGCGAGCAGGCTCTCGGCGCCCTGTCCGTGCTCCTCCAGGGAGAACCCGGTGACGGCGGACCACTCGACGGTC
This sequence comes from Streptomyces sp. NPDC048415, assembly GCF_040651675.1. Lineage (NCBI taxonomy): Bacteria > Bacillati > Actinomycetota > Actinomycetes > Kitasatosporales > Streptomycetaceae > Streptomyces > Streptomyces sp. NPDC048415. Next base: position 83,850 of record NZ_JBEZKJ010000010.1, read on the forward strand.
AGCGTCTCGCCCTTGGTGCGCCGGAAGGCCCCGCTGCGGCCCTTGCGCACGAAGACGCGGTCGATCTCCCAGTCCCGCCGGGCCGGCAGTTGCTGGATCGACACGTCGAGCACGGTCACCTCCTCGCCGGTCTCCCCGAGGCGTACGCGCCGGTCGAGCAGCTCGCCGAAGACGAGCCGTTCGGTGGGCCGTTGTTCGAAGCGCCGCACGTTGAGGACGCCGGTGGTGATGACCTGGCCGGACTCGATGCCCGTCACCCGGGTCATGGGCAGGAAGATACGGCGGCGGGTGGACAGTTCGACGACGAGGCCGAGCAGCCGGGGCGGCCGCCGTCCGACGCGGAGCATGGCGACGAGATCCCGCACGCGGCCCACCTGATCGCCGTTCGGATCGAAGACGGCGACACCTGCGAGATGCGAGACGAAGATCCGCGGGGCGCCTGCGGCCATGCCCGCGCCTCCTTCTTTTTCTCTCCCTACGACTGCGACTCCGTACGACTGCCACTGTCGGGAGTCCGTACGCGCGTTCTGTCCTGCCCTGTCCGCTCAGGTGGGCTTCAGGCTAGCCCGTCCCGGTCGGATACGCCCTGGTGGGCGGTCCGGACGGACTGCCTCCGGCGGGCGCCCGCGGCACCGGTACGCTGCCGTACGCCGCCCGGACCTCCGCACGAAAGGCGCCCCAGCTGTGACTGCAATTCCCCAGGGCCGTACTCGCAGGGCCGCACTGGTGAGCGCGATGTGCGTACTGGTCGTGACGGGGACGGGTCTGACGGGGTGCGGCAGTGAGGATCCGGACGCGGGCACGAACGGGGTGGGCAAGCTGCCCGCCGCCACGATCCAGGCGAAGACGAGGAAGGCGGCCGGGGCCGCGGACACCGTACGGCTCTCCGGAACCGTCGTGTCCAACGGGACCACGTACACGCTCGACATGCGCCTGAAGTCCGACGGCGGCACCGGCTCGGTCACCTCCAAGGGGGCGACCTTCCGGCTGCTGCGGGTCGGCGATCACCTCTTCCTGAAGGCCGACGCCGAGTTCTGGAGCCAGCAGGGCGGCAAGGCCTCGGGCGACACGTCCGCGGCCAGGAAGCTCGACGGCATGTATGTGAAGGTCCCGGCCGGCGACCCCGCCTACAAGCGCTTCAGCGGCTTCACCGACAAGGACGTCCTCCTCGACGGGCTGCTCACCCTGCACGGCACCCTCGCCACCGACGGCCACCACGAGCAGTCCGGCGTCCGCACCATCCGCATCACCGGCGACAAGGGTTCCGGCGGCTCCCTCGACGTCTCCCTGAAGGGGACCCCGTACCCGCTCAGCCTGGTCCGCGCGGGCAATGCCGGCACCCTCCGCCTGACCGACTGGGGCAAGGACTTCGCCCTGGAGGAACCCTCCAAGAAGGAAACGGTGGACTACGGGCAGCAACTGCCCACGTCCTAGCGGCGCTTGCGCCTCTTCAGCAGGAGGCGGGGCAGGGCCGCCGGGATCGGCCGGCGGGTGGTCGCCGGGGTCGGCAGCGGCGGCTGGGCGAGAGAGCCGTCGGGCAGCTCGGCGGTGGTGCCGGACGGCTCCAGGCGCAGCACCCGGCACTCGCGGGCCCAGCGCTGCGGCATGGCCTCACCGTCGGGGGCGTTCAGCCGCTTGCCCTTGAGCTCGCCGACGGCCGCCTCCCACTCCGGGGAGGTGGGGGTCAGCTCGACGACCTTCGCGGACCAGGAGATCAGGCGTCCGCCCTTGTCCTTGCTGCGTACGGTGACGACCGCGTCGCCTCCGTCGGCCAGGCCCGGCAGCGGCTGCTCGCCCGGCCCGTCGCCGACCAGACAGGCCGCGCCGTCGTGCCACACGTGCCACAGGGCGCGGGAGGGCGCCCCGTGTCCAGGGGCGTCGAGCGCCGGCACGCCGCCGCCCCGCACCCAGATCAGCCCGGACTTCTTGGTGGCCTCCTCGACGAGGGCCTGGTCGAGCAGCTCTTCGGTCATGGGGCCAAGACTATCCAGCTCGCTTCTACAGCCAGCCGTTGCGCTTCAGGGTGCGGTGGATGCCGAGGCAGAGGACGACCGTGATGCCCATGATCACCGGGTATCCGTATCGCCAGTGCAGCTCGGGCATATGCTTGAAGTTCATGCCGTACACGCCACAGACCATCGTCGGTACGGCGATGATCGCGGCCCAGGACGTGATCTTGCGCATGTCCTCGTTCTGCGCGACGGAGGCCTGGGCCAGGTTGGCCTGGAGGATCGAGTTGAGCAGCTCGTCGAAGCCGAGGACCTGCTCCTGCACCCGGGCGAGGTGGTCGGCGACGTCCCGGAAGTACTTCTGGATGTCGGGGTCGATCAGCCGCATGGGCCGCTCGCTCAGCAGCTGCATGGGGCGCAGCAGCGGCGACACCGCGCGCTTGAACTCCAGTACCTCGCGCTTGAGTTGGTAGATCTGCCCGGCGTCCGTACCGCGCGGAGTGCCCTTGCGGCCCGGCGAGAACACCTCGGTCTCGACCTCGTCGATGTCGTCCTGCACGGCGTCCGCGACCGCGATGTAGCCGTCGACGACATGGTCGGCGATCGCGTGCAGCACGGCGGAGGGCCCCTTGGAGAGCAGCTCGGGGTCGTCCTGGAGGCGGTGCCGCAGTGCCCGCAGCGAGCCCTGGCCGCCGTGCCGGACGGTGATGAAGAAGTCCCGTCCGGTGAAGCACATGACCTCGCCGGTCTCGACGATCTCGCTGGTGGCCGTCAGCCGGTCGTGCTCGACGTAGTGGATGGTCTTGAAGACGGTGAAGAGGGAATCGTCGTAGCGCTCCAGCTTGGGGCGCTGGTGGGCCTGGACGGCGTCCTCGACGGCCAGCGGGTGCAGCCCGAACTCGCGGGCGATACCGGCGAATTCGGCCTCGGTCGGCTCGTGCAGGCCGATCCACACGAAGCCACCGTCGCGGTGCACCTGGCGCATCGCCTCGTGCGGGGTGAGCGGTTCGCGGGTCTCGACACGGGCACCGTCGCGGTAGACGGCGCAGTCGACCACGGCGGACGGGGTGCCGGGGTCGCGGGTGGTGTCGTACGAGCCGCTGTCCTTGCGCAGCGAGGGGCGGGGACGGACCGCGGCACGCAGGTCACGGATCATCGACATGGCAGGCTCCTTTTCGCAACGGAGGCCGCCGACGACGGTTGAAACTACCCGGAATGGGGACGTCCTGACTGCGGATGTTTGGCACGTCCACAAAGCGGGGAGCACCGCACCGTCGCGGTGGCAGCTTCGCTACTGATTCAGATCAGACAGATCAGGCGGAAACGAAGCGCTCTTCCGTGGTGCACCGGGCAACGCTGACACATATGCACACGTTTGCGGGAGGCAGCAGCCAGCAGAGCTGGAAACCCAGCGGAACCAGCTACGGAACTCAGCGACCGGAAGAGCGGGTGGTACTGCACGGTCGACTTCGATCCATTGCAGCCCCACCTCCTCCGGTCGGTCCCCCGTGAGGGACGAGCCATCCCCCGAAGGGGAGTCCAACTCCCTCCATAGGGGAGCCGGATCAGTCTCAGTGCGTCGGAACTCGAGAGCGACGCTTCTGCGTGCTGCCCCGACCAGCGGCCAAGACTATCAGCGCACCGAAGCGTCAAGGCGCCGCTTTGCCCGTTGTTGACTGCGGGGTCCGGCGCGCTCCCCGGGAATTGACGCGGCCTATGCTCGGCGCATGGCTGATGTTCTTCCTCTGGTCGAGGCGAGGTTGCGTTCCGTGCTGGGCGAACCCGACGCGCGGGCCGCGGTCACCTTCCTCGGCACCGACCGCATCGAAGTGCTGCGCTTCACCGAGGGCGACATCGTCCGCTACGCGACGCTCGGCATGTCCGCCCAGCCGATGGCGGACCCGACGGCGGTCCTCGCCGACCAGGTCAAGGGCCCGCGCGCCGAGCTGATCCTCTCGGTGCGCCCGGCCGGCGCCGACACCGACAAGGTGCTCCGCCCGCTCGCCGTGCTCGCCGCCTCCCCGCAGGTCGAGGGGCTGGTCGTGGCCCCCGGCGCCTCGCTCGACGTGGGGGAGCCCCTGTGGCCCGGCGCGCCGTTCAGCTCGGTCCTGGTCGCGGAGTCCGGTGGCCTGGTGGAGGACCTGGAACTGGACGCGCCCGCCGATCCCGTACGGTTCCTGCCGCTGCTCCCGATGACGCCGAACGAGGCCGCGTGGAAGCGCGTGCACGGCGCGGGCGCCCTCCAGGAGCGCTGGCTGAACGGCGGAACGGACCTGCGCGATCCGCTGCGCAAGTCCGTTCCTCTCGACTGAGGCCGGGTCATTCCCCGGCTGCAAACAGTCAGTTGGCGAAAACGGCGACACTGTCCTCGGTGGCGTGCTTCGGCTGAAGCTCCTCGGCTTCGTGCGTGAGTGCGTTGCGCCGTACGAACACCACCAGGGCGCCCAGTGCCGCCGTGACCGCCGCGACCACGAACGGGATGTGGATGTCGCTCCACTCCTCGATCTTCGGCGCGAAGTACGGGGCGGCCGCGGCGGCGAACCACCGCACGAAGTTGTAGCCCGCGCTCGCCACCGGCCGCGGCGCGTCCGACACGCCCAGCGCCAGCTCGGTGTAGACCGTGTTGTTCACGCCGATGAAGGCGCCGGACAGGATCGTGCAGACCACGGCGGTGGTGTGGTCGCCGTAGCCGAGGACGAGCACGTCGACGGCGAGCAGCACCAGTGAGCCGCCCAGCACCTTCAACGAGCCGAAGCGCGCCTGCATGCGTGGGGCCACGACGACCGAGAAGACGGCGAGGAGCACGCCCCAGCAGAAGAACACCGCGCCTGACTTGTACGGGGTCATGTTCAGCACGAACGGAGTGAAGGCCAGCACGGTGAAGAACGTGTAGTTGTAGAAGAACGCCGAGACGGCCGCGGAGGCGAGACCGCCGTGGCCGAGCGCCTTGATCGGGTCGAGCAGGGACGTCTTGCGCGCGGGCTTCGGCTGCTCCTTGAGGAACGCCGTGATGCACAGGAAGCCGACGGCCATCAGGAACGCGGTGCCGAAGAAGGGGTAGCGCCAGCTGGCGTTGCCGAGCAGTGCGCCCAGCAGGGGTCCGCAGGCCATGCCGAGGCCGAGCGCGGACTCGTACAGCAGGATGGCCGCGGCGCTGCCGCCGGCCGCCGCGCCGACGATGACGGCGAGGGCCGTGGAGACGAACAGGGCGTTGCCCAGGCCCCAGCCGGCCCGGAACCCGACCAGTTCGCCGACCGATCCGGACGTGCCGGCGAGGCCCGCGAAGACCACGACGAGCGCGAGGCCGAGCAGCAGGGTCTTCTTGCCGCCGATGCGGCTGGAGACGAAGCCGGTCACCAGCATCGCGACGGCGGTGATCAGGAAGTACGAGGTGAACAGGAGTGACACCTGGCTCGGCGTGGCGTCCAGGCCCTTGGCGATGGACGGCAGGATCGGGTCGACGAGCCCGATGCCCATGAAGGCGACGACCGACGCCCCCGCGGTCGCCCAGACGGCCTTCGGCTGGCGCAGGATGCCGCCCGCGCCCGCGTCGAGTGTGTCCCCTTCGGCGGGGCCTCCCGTGCTGCTGATCATGCCCGCTCCCTCACTGCGTACCGACTGATCGTTGTCGTATGCACATAATAAGTTAGTCGGGCTAACTAGTGCAAGATACACCTAATTTTTCGACGTGACAGGCACACGCCGGACGGGTGATCGTCCTTGACGCGGCGCAGGACGGGGAGGACCGTTGGGCCCTATGAGGGGCGAACCCAGTTGCCCGAAGTGTGGTGGCCGGGTCAGGGCTCCCGGCCTCTTTGCCGACTCCTGGCAGTGCGATGTGCACGGCACCGTGCATCCGCTGCAGCCCGTGATCCCGCCCAGCGTCGAGGCCCTCGGCGTGGTCGTGCACCACGCCCGGGTACCGGTGTGGATGCCCTGGCCGCTGCCGGTCGGCTGGCTGTTCACCGGTGCGACCTTCGCCGGTGACGACCGCAGCGGGGGCCGGGCGACCGCCGTCGCCTGCTCGGGTCCCGGGCCGCTCGGCGGCATCGGGGAGCTGCTGCTCGTCGCGGAGGAACTCGGCGTCGGCCTCGGCGCCCGGTACGCGGGCATCGACGGGCCCGATCCCGGCCCCTACATGAGCGTCGAGAAACCACCCCAGGCGAAAGTCCTCGCGGCGGGGCGGCCGACCCCGCTGTGGCACGTGTCAGGCGCCCCCGACGACCGCGCCGTCTTCGCGGGCGAGGCGCGCGGCCTGTGGCTGTGGGCCGTCGTGTGGCCCGAGCAGTCCGGGCTGCTGATGTACGACGAGCTGGTGCTGACGGATCTGCGGGACGCGGGCGCGGAGATGGATCTGCTGCCGTGCGGGGCGCTGTCGCCGAGGATTCTCGAGTCGTAGCGGGCCGTCGAGAGCTTGTAGGGGGCACTCGGCGGTTGAGGGTGTGACCGGGGGAGCTCGGGATTCCCGTTATCCTTGGGTGTCCCCTTCCGCCCCGTCACCGCCTGGAGTCCGCGTAGTGCGCATCGATCTGCACACCCACTCCACCGCATCCGACGGTACGGACACCCCCGCCGAGCTGGTACGGAACGCTGCCGCCGCCGGTCTGGACGTCCTCGCGCTGACCGACCACGACAGCACGCGCGGGTACGCCGAGGCGATCGCCGCGCTGCCCGAGGGGCTCACCCTCGTCACCGGCGCCGAGCTCTCCTGCCGTATCGACGGCATCAGCATGCACATGCTGGCCTACCTCTTCGACCCCGAGGAGCCCGAGCTGCTCGCCGAGCGCGAGCTGGTGCGGGACGACCGGGTGCCGCGCGCCCAGGGCATGATCGCCAAGCTCCAGGAGCTCGGCGTGCCGATCACCTGGGAGCAGGTGGCGCGCATCGCGGGCGACGGATCCGTGGGCCGACCGCACGTCGCGTCCGCGCTGGTCGAGCTGGGCGTCGTGGACAGCGTCTCCGACGCCTTCACGGAGCAGTGGCTGGCCGATGGCGGCCGCGCCTACGTCCCCAAGCACGAGACCGACCCGTACGAGGCGATCCGGCTGGTCAAGGGAGCGGGCGGCGTCACGGTCTTCGCGCACCCGGCCGCCGCCAAGCGGGGCCGCACGGTCCCGGAGTCCGCGATAGCGGAACTCACCGCCGCAGGGCTCGACGGCATAGAGGTCGACCACATGGACCACGAACCGGCGACCCGGGCGCGGCTGCGAGGGCTCGCGGCCGACCTGGGACTGCTGGTCACGGGGTCCTCGGACTATCACGGCAGCCGCAAGACCTGCGTACTCGGGGAGTTCACGACCGACCCCGAGGTGTACGGCGAGATCATCCGGCGAGCCACAGGGGCGTTCCCCGTACCGGGGACCGGCGGAGTCCTGGACGCCTAGTGCTCCTCCGGCGGCTCGGGCCGGCTTCCCCGGAAGCGGCGCCTGACAGGCACGGCTGAGCGGGTCCGACAGGCGCGGGCGAGCGGGTCCGATACCGGTGAGCCGGGTCTGATGTGCGAGCCGGACCCCGCGCTCCCGACCTGGTCCACCGGACAGCCCCGGCGTCCTGGCCTCCTTCGCCCCCCCGCACGGCGCCCGCACAGGAGCCGTGCCCCGCGTTCCGCCTTCCGCGGCCGTCTGCTGCTCGCGCGGTTCTCCGCCGCGCCGGCGGCTGGCTTCTGCCACGTTCCACCGCGGTGGCGTTCTGCCGCGCGGAACTCCTGCCCACAGCGGTCACCACCGCGTTCACCACCTTCCGCAAGGCCAAATCACCGTGTTCGACGTCGCCGTCTTCGGCTCCCTGTTCCTCACCCTCTTCGTCATCATGGATCCCCCCGGGATCACCCCGATCTTCCTCGCACTCACCGCCGGACGCCCCGCCAAGGTGCAGCGGCGGATGGCCTTCCAGGCCGTCTGTGTGGCCGGCGGCGTGATCGCGGTCTTCGGGCTGCTCGGGCACCAGATCCTGAACTACCTGCACGTCTCCGTGCCCGCGCTGATGATCGCGGGCGGACTGCTGCTCCTGCTGATCGCCCTCGACCTGCTGACCGGCAAGACGGACGAGCCGAAGCAGACCAAGGACGTCAACGTGGCCCTCGTACCGCTGGGCATGCCGTTGCTCGCCGGGCCGGGCGCGATCGTCTCCGTGATTCTCGCTGTGCAGAAGGCCGACAGTGTCGCCACGCAGGTGTCGGTGTGGACCGCGATCCTCGCGATCCATGTGGTGCTGTGGGTCGTGATGCGGTACTCGCTGCTGATCATCCGCGTCATCAAGGACGGCGGTGTCGTGCTGGTGACCCGCCTCGCGGGCATGATGCTCTCCGCGATCGCCGTGCAGCAGATCATCAACGGGGTCACCCAGGTGATCCAGGGCGGCTGAGCGCCCCGGGAACACGCAGAGCCCCGTACGGCATCGGTGCCGTACGGGGCTCTGAAGTCTGAAAAGTGTCCGCGGTGTCAGCGCGTCGGTCGCGTTATGAGGCGGAAATCGAATCGGCCGGACGGATCCACAGTCGCTGCCCGATGGCGGCGGCCTGCTGAACGATCCGGTTGACGGAGGCGGCGTCCACAACGGTGCTGTCCACGGGCGTGCCGTCGACGTCGTCGAGTCGCATGATTTCGAAGCGCATGGGCTTCTCCCTTCGTCTGGTCATCCTCCTGAGGAGAACTACTCGTGAGTGGTGCGCGAGGCGTCGGTGCCCCCGCTTCCGTACGTATTCAACGGGGTGCGTGTTACAAACATTCCCTACGCTAAGGAAATTTTTCGAGAACCTAACTACTGAGCGGTAAGTGGCATGGCGGAGACTGACCGGGGCCAGTTGTGTTCGCAGCGTGACCGCCGGGACAATAGAGGCGATGAACGACGACCTCGCGGCGCTCGGCGCCCGCATCGACCGCACGAACGAGCTGCTCCAGCGCATGCTCGCCGAGGTGGCGAAGACGCCCTCGACCCACGCGATCTTCGTCGACGCCGGGTATCTGTACGCGGCCGCGGGGCGGCTCGTCGCCGGGACGGAGGACCGCCGCTCCTTCGACCTGGACACCGAAGGCCTCATCGAGGCGCTCATCGACCGGGCCCGCACGATCTTCGCGGACAGCAGGCTGTTGCGCGTCTACTGGTACGACGGCGCGCGGCGCCGCATCCACACCGCCGAACAACAGGCGATCGCCGAACTGCCCGACGTAAAGGTCAGGTTGGGCAACCTCAACGCCAACAACCAGCAAAAAGGCGTCGATTCCCTCATCAGATCCGACCTCGAGTCCCTCGCGCGACATCGCGCCATCAGCGACGCCGCGCTGCTCGGCGGCGACGAGGACCTGGTCTCGGCGGTCGAGGCCGCGCAGGGGTACGGGGCGCGGGTCCACCTGTGGGGGATCGAGGCGCCGGAGGGCCGCAATCAGGCCGAGCCGCTGCTCTGGGAGGTCGACAGCCAGCGCACCTTCGACCTCGACTTCTTCAAGCCGTACGTGGCTCGGCGCACCGCCCTCTCGTACGACGCGACGGCGGCGAGCCGCCCCAGCCGCGAGGACGTACGCTTCGTGGGCGCGCAGGTCGCCGCGAAGTGGCTGGCCGCGCGGGGCCGGGAGTCGCTCGTGGAACTGCTGCCCGGGCACCCGTACCTCCCCGGCTCGGTCGACCAGGACCTGCTGGTCGAGGCCGAAGGGCTGCTGCAGTACTCCCTGCGGGGCCAGGCGGACCTGCGCCGCGCGCTCCGGGACGGCTTCTGGGAGCATCTGCAGGCGCAGTACTAGGGCCTGTCGGCCTCGGCTGTGCTGTCCCAGAAGTCGGCGAGGGCGCGGGCCGTCTCCAGGGGCTGATCCGTGTTGGGGGAGTGCTCCGCTCCGGGTACGACCGTGCGCCGGGCTCCCAGCCGTACGGCCATCTCGTCCAGCAGGGACACCGGCCAGGTGTCGTCGAGTGCGCCGGACAGCACGTGCTTTGCCAGCGGGACGGCGGCCAGTTCGGCGACGCGGTCGGGCTCGGTGCACAGTTGGCGGCCCGTCGCGATGAGCTGGGCCGGGCTGTTGGCCAGCCAGCGGCGGCGCAGGTCGGCGCGGTCGTCGAGGCCCGAGTCGAGGGTGCCGGTGTCGGTCTCCTCGGGCGGCTCCATCGCCTGGATCGCCTCCCACACCTCCGCCATGTCCATCACCGCGAGCGCGTCCCGCAGCAGCTTGACGCGCTGCTGCTGCGACACGGAGATCTGGGCCGGGCCTGAGGCCATGAGCGTCAATGAGACGAAGGGGGACGGTTCCATGAGTACCGCGGCGCGGGAGATCTGGCCGCCGAGGGAGTGACCCACGAGGTGTACGGGGGTGCCGACGGCGGCGGCCTGCGCGAGCACATCCCTCGCCAACTCGCCCTGCTCATAGGCCGTTTCGTCGTCCTTCGGCCCCTCGGTCTCGAACTGACCGCGTCCGTCCACGGCGACTGTCCGATACCCCCGCGCCGCCAACGGCTCGTGCAGCGCGATGAAGTCCTCCTTGCTGCCGGTGAATCCCGGCAGCAGGAGCGCGGTTCCCTTGTGCCGGCCGTGCGGCGCCGCGTCGAGCACGGCGAACTCACCACGCACGGTGACCAGCCGACTGGCACGGACTCCGGAGGGCGGGACGAAGCTGGGGGGCCTACTCATGCCCCTGAGGCTATCGCGGGAAGGTTTTAGCCCGTCCGGCGTTCGAGGACGAGCGCGTTAGCGCGGTATGGGGGCCCGGGGGCGGAGCCCCCAGGTAGGGGACGGATAGGGGCGGAGGGGGCGAAAAAAACCGATGGCCCGGCCCCACCGGAGTGGGACCGGGCCATCGGACAGGGGATCAGCTCTCCGCAGGCTCCGCGGCCTTGCGCGTCCGCCGACGGACCGGCTTGGCCTCGGCGTCCGTGACCTCGCCGGCCGGCTGGGCCGGAATCTCGGCGTCAACGGCCTTACGCGTACGCCGACGCACCGGCTTGGCCTCCACGGCCTCGGCCGTGTCCACGGCGACGGCGGCCTTGGCCCGCGTCCGCCGCGGCTTGGCCTCGGCGACTTCGGTCACCTCGACCGCAGGCTCGGCTGCCTTGCGCGTCCGCCGACGGACCGGCTTGGCCTCGGCGTCCGTGAGCTCGCCGGCCGGCTGGGCCGGAATCTCGGCGTCAACGGCCTTGCGCGTACGCCGACGCACCGGCTTGGCCTCCACGGCCTCGGCCGTGTCCACGGCGACGGCGGCCTTGGCCCGCGTCCGCCGCGGCTTGGCCTCGGCGACCTCAGGAGCAGCCTCAGACACAGCCTCGACCGTGTCGACGACGGCCTCCGCGGCCTTGCTGGTCCGCCGACGCGCGGGCACGACCGGAGCCTCAGCGGCGTCCACACCCGCCTCAGCCGTGACGGGCGTCTCCGCGGCCTCGGCGACCTTGCGGGTCCGCCGACGTACGGCCTTGACCGGAGCCTCAGCGGCGTCCACAGCCTCAGTCGCGAGGGGCGTCTCCGCGGTCTCCGCGGCCTTGCGGGTCCGCCGACGTACGGTCTTGACCGGAGCCTCAGCGGCGTCCACAGCCTCAGTCGCGAGGGGCGTCTCCGCGGTCTCCGCGGCCTTGCGGGTCCGCCGACGTACGGCCTTGACCGGAGCCTCGGCGACGTCCGCGGCGCTCTCGGCCACGGTCTCAGCCGTCACCGGCGCCTCCACGGCGTCCACCGTCTCCGCGGCCTTGCGGGTGCGCCGACGGCGCGGCTTGGCCGACTCGTCGACGACATCCTCGGACGGCGCCATGGCGGCCACCGCGGCCTCGGTCACCGACGGCTCCACGGCTGCCGTGGCCGCGACCGGCGCGGCCCCGTTCCGGGTGCGCCGACGGCGGCGCGGGGTACGAGGGTCGGTGGCCTCGACAGCGGCGGACTCGGTGGGCGTCTGCGCGGCCGGAGTCCCGGCCGTCTCCTCCATCGCCGAACCACCGCGCGTACGACGGCGACGACGCGGCGTACGCTCCGAGCGGTCGCGCTCGGCGGACGGCGCCGGGGAGCGCTCACCACGCTCAGCACGGTCGCCGCGGCCACCGCGACCGCGCGGCCCACGGCCACCGGTCTCACCGAGATCCTCGACCGCCTCGGCGGCGAGCCCGGCGCGAGTGCGCTCGGAACGCGGCAGGACACCCTTGGTGCCGGCCGGAATGCCCAGCTCCTCGAAGAGGTGCGGGGACGTGGAGTACGTCTCCGGCGGGTCGTTGAAACCGAGGTCCAGCGCCTTGTTGATCAGCTGCCAGCGCGGGATGTCGTCCCAGTCCACGAGGGTGATCGCGATGCCCTTGGCGCCCGCGCGGCCCGTACGGCCGATGCGGTGCAGGTACGTCTTCTCGTCCTCGGGGGACTGGTAGTTGATGACGTGGGTGACACCCTCGACGTCGATGCCGCGGGCGGCGACGTCGGTGCAGACGAGGACGTCGACCTTGCCGTTGCGGAAGGCGCGCAGCGCCTGCTCGCGGGCGCCCTGGCCGAGGTCGCCGTGGACCGCGCCGGAGGCGAAACCGCGCTGCTGCAGCTGGTCGGCGAGGTCCGCCGCCGTCCGCTTGGTGCGGCAGAACACCATCGCGAGCCCGCGGCCGTCGGCCTGCAGTATGCGCGCGACGAGCTCGGGCTTGTCCATGTTGTGCGCGCGGTAGATGAACTGCGCGGTGTTCGCGACCGTCGCGCCCTCGTCGTCCGGCGCGGTGGCGCGGATGTGCGTGGGCTGCGACATGTAGCGGCGCGCGAGGCCGATGACCGCGCCCGGCATGGTCGCCGAGAACAACATCGTCTGACGGCGGGCCGGCAGCATGTTCATGATCTTCTCGACGTCGGGCAGGAAGCCCAGGTCGAGCATCTCGTCGGCCTCGTCCAGGACGAGGGCCTTGATGTGCTTGAGGTTGAGCTTCTTCTGGCCCGCGAGGTCCAGCAGACGCCCGGGGGTGCCGACGATGACGTCGACGCCCTTCTTGAGGGCCTCGACCTGCGGCTCGTACGCCCGGCCGCCGTAAATGGCGAGAACGCGTACGTTGCGGACCTTGCCCGCGGTCAGCAGGTCGTTCGTCACCTGGGTGCACAGCTCGCGCGTCGGGACGACGACGAGGGCCTGCGGGGCGTCGGTGAGCTGCTCGGGCTGGGCCCGGCCCGCCTCGACGTCCGCGGGGACGGTGACGCGCTCCAGGAGCGGGAGGCCGAAGCCCAGCGTCTTGCCGGTGCCGGTCTTGGCCTGGCCGATGACGTCGCTGCCGGACAGGGCAACGGGGAGCGTCATCTCCTGGATGGGGAAGGGGTTGATGATGCCGACGGCCTCAAGGGCCTCGGCCGTCTCGGGAAGGATTCCGAGCTCTCGGAAAGTCGTAGTCAGGGTGCTGCCTCTTCTGTGTACGCGGTGCGAGGCGAGCGCGGGGGTCGTGTCGGGACCGTGCCGGGGACGTCGGCCGCTCTTGACGGGCGGGCCGAGTGGCATGGGACCACTGCCGACGCTCGAGCTCTCGTACCACTGAGGGTTCCCTCCGGGTGTCGTACGCGATGTGCCGTACCGACGTGGAGGGCTGTCGGGTCGGAGCCGATCGGGCCACCGACCGGGCATCCTCATTCATGCGGCCCGTCGGATACTCGGCGGGCGCATTACCACCATACCCTGGAATCGCGCATGTGCGATGGCCGATTTGGTCACGTAGTGGTCGTCACACTGATTGACCAGGGACTTCCCTGTTGCGGTGAGCGGGCTATTGTGCGCTTCATGACGACGCCTGACAACGCCGCTGACACACCCGCCGAGGCCGCCACCGGGGACACCGCTCCCGCGGCCACCTCAGTCGCCGCCCAGAACTGGGACACGGCCTCCACCGAGCCCCAGTACCGCGCCGCCGTCGTCGACCTGCTCGGAGCGCTCGCGTACGGCGAACTCGCGGCGTTCGAGCGGCTCGCCGAGGACGCGAAGCTGGCGCCCACGCTCAGCGACAAGGCCGAGCTGGCGAAGATGGCGTCTGCCGAGTTCCACCACTTCGAGCAGCTGCGCGACCGGCTCTCGGCGATCGGCGCGGAGCCGACGCAGGCGATGGAGCCGTTCGTCGCCGCGCTCGACGGATTCCACCGGCAGACGGCTCCCTCGGACTGGCTGGAGGGGCTCGTCAAGGCGTACGTCGGCGACTCGATCGCCAGCGACTTCTACCGCGAGGTCGCGGCGCGGCTCGACTCGGACACGCGCGGCCTCGTCCTCGCCGTCCTCGATGACACAGGACACGCCGGCTTCGCCATCGAGAAGGTGCGCGCCGCGATCGACGCCGACCCGCGCGTGGGCGGTCGGCTCGCACTGTGGGCGCGACGGCTGATGGGCGAGGCCCTGTCCCAGTCGCAGCGCGTGGTCGCCGACCGCGACGCCCTGTCGACCATGCTCGTGGGCGGTGTCGCGGACGGCTTCGACCTCGCGGAGGTCGGCCGGATGTTCTCGCGGATCACCGAGGCGCACACGAAGCGGATGGCGGCGCTGGGGCTGGCCGCCTAACCGCGGCGCCTGTGGAAGGGGCGTCCGCGGAAGGGGTTACGCCGTCGCGGAGCGGCGGCGAAATCCCTCCTCCGGGCGGAGCAGCAGCGAGAGCGACGCCGCGGAGACGGCCGCCGCGCCGACGAGGATCAGCAGGAAGTGGCCGGCGCCCAGCGCGGTGTGCGTCAGGAAGGCGCCGAACAGGGCGCCGACCACGCCGGTCGAGAGCACCAGGGTGCGGGCCGGCAGCCGGTGCGGCAGGCGATACGCGGCCGCCCACGCCAACGCGAGACCGAGCATCGCGGAGCCGAGCACTTCCAAGAACATGGTGGGGGTCCCTCCCGCACGGCCGGTGCAAATCGGTCGTAGCCGGTCTTACCCCTGGCGTGCGGAACGCAATCCTCCTCTGTGGGCCGTCTGTGTGCCGTCCGGGCAAGCGAAAGGGCCCATCGGAGCAAGGACAAGGGGCCTGGACCGGGAAGGCGAAAGGGCCGCGTCGGGGCAAGAGAAGGGGCCTGGACCGGGAAGGCGAGAGAGCCGTGTCGGGGCAAGCAGGCGAAGGGGCCCGGTGACACAGTCACCGGACCCCTTTCCGCTTGCCTGAGCTCGCTCGCCCGAACTACAGCGCGCTGAATCCGACCTTGCGCTGAGTCGGCTCGCCGAGCTCCACGTAGGCCAGGCGGTCGGCCGGAACCAGGACCTTACGGCCGTGGTCGTCCACGAGGCTGAGCAGCTGCGACTTGCCGGCCAGCGCCTCGGACACCGCGCGCTCGACCTCTTCCGGGGTCTGACCGCTCTCCAGAACGATCTCGCGGGGCGCGTGCTGCACGCCGATCTTGACCTCCACGGCTATGTCCCTCCGACGGTCAGTGATGTGCGCGTTCGTACGCGCCGTACGCAGCACACATTAGCCCGGTGAGGGGACGTACACGCTCCGCCCAAGAACGCCAGGAGCGAACAATGGGCGGGAACAAATGACCGGTCAGTGGTGATCGGTGCCGTGCAGCGGGAAGCCCGCGATGCCCCGCCAGGCCAGCGAGGTCAGCAGCTGGACCGCCTGGTCGCGCGGCACGCTGCGGTCGCTGTGCAGCCAGGAGCGCGCCACCACCTGGGCCAGGCCGCCCAGACCGGAGGCGAGGAGCATCGACTCGGCGCGGGAGAGGCCGGTGTCCTCCGCGATGACCTCGCAGATCGCCTCGGCGCACTGGTACGTCACCTTGTCGACGCGCTCGCGGACCGCGGGCTCGTTGGTCAGGTCCGACTCGAACACCAGCCGGAAGGCGCCGCCGTCGTCCTCGACGTACGCGAAGTAGGCGTCCATCGTCGCGCGGACGCGCAGGCTGTTGTCCGTGGTGGACGCGAGTGCGGTCCGTACCGCGTGCAGCAGGGACTCGCAGTGCTGGTCCAGCAGGGCGAGATACAGATCGAGCTTGCCCGGGAAGTGCTGGTAGAGAACCGGCTTGCTGACTCCCGCGCGCTCGGCGATGTCGTCCATGGCGGCCGAGTGGTACCCCTGCGCAACGAACACTTCCTGGGCGGCGCCGAGGAGCTGGTTGCGTCGGGCACGGCGCGGCAGGCGAGTGCCCCGCGGGCGTGCCGCCTCTGTCTGCTCGATGGCTGTCACGCCGCCTCCCAAAATTGTCCACATGCGGTGTGCGCCGCGCGGCCATCGTACTTTTCGGTAACCGTGGTGTGCGCGCTGCGAGCGCAGAATTTCACGGACCGGACGCGGGCGAAAGTGGCGCGAAGTATGCCGAACGGGGCGAGCTGGGCGCTTCGCCGGTCCCGACTGCCCCCGACTGCCCTGATCAGCGATGTCCCGTCACGGGTGGTTGACCTCTTTCATGGAGCGGTGCTCGTCCTCTTTCATGGACGGTGCTCGTTCCCTTGGACGGACGGTGCTCGTCCTCGTCGCTCACCTGTAGTCGTCCTCGTTGAGTTCCACGACCCGGGCCTGCTCGGCGATGTCCGCCTCGTTGGCGTTGTCGGGATCGCCGACCGGTTCCGGATCGTCGTCCGAGGGGTTCAGCTCGGTGTGCTGCTCGGCGGCGTCGGCCTCCGGGGCTTCCGCGTCGTCGACTTCCCGGAACTGGTCGTCGAAGGTCCCGGGGTCTGTCGGGTCGACTGTCATGGTTCCTCTTCCCGAACGGTGCGAGTGCGCTCCTGTGTGCCTACGAGTGCCCTCGTCTGAAGCGTAGGAGACACCCGATCGAGACGCTATGCGATCCGCACGCGATCTGTGATGGCGAACACATGAGCCAGTGCGTGATCGTCTCGTAACATTGCCGCATGTCTTCGACCGAGCTGCCGTCCCTGCCGGCCACCACTGTCACGCCGAAGGTCGGTCCCGTCAGGGTCGCGGAGGGCGAGCGGCTGCGATCGGTCGGGCTGCCGGGGATCACGCTGACGGTGCGGTCGAGACCGCCGGCGCGTGAGGGACTGCCGGCCGCGTTGTACGTGCACGGCCTGGGCGGTTCCTCGCAGAACTGGTCGGCGCTGATGCCGCTGCTCGACGGGCTCCTGGACAACGAGGCCCTCGATCTGCCCGGTTTCGGGGACTCCCCGCCGCCGGACGACGGGGACTACTCGATCACCGGGCACGCGCGCGCGGTCATCCGGTATCTCGACGCGGCCGGGCGCGGGCCCGTGCATCTCTTCGGGAACTCGCTCGGCGGGGCCGTTTCGACGCGCGTCGCGGCCGTACGGCCCGATCTGGTCCGCACGCTCACACTGATCTCGCCCGCCCTCCCGGAACTGCGCGCACAGCGCACCGCGTGGCCGACCGCGCTGCTCGCGCTGCCCGGCGTGGCGGGGCTGTTCACCCGGCTCACCAAGGACTGGAGCGCCGAGCAGCGCGTACGAGGGGTCATGGCCCTTTGTTACGGCGATCCCAGCATCGTGACTCCCGACGGGTTCCGCGAGGCGGTGGACGAGATGGAGCGGCGGCTCGCCCTCCCCTATTTCTGGGACGCCCTCGCTCGCTCGGCGCGCGGTCTCGTGAACGCGTACACGCTGGGCGGCCAGCAGGGGCTGTGGCGCCAGGCCGAGCGGGTGCTCGCGCCGACACTCCTCGTCTACGGCGGCCGCGACCAGCTCGTCGGCTACCGCATGGCCCAGCGCGCGGCTCGCGCCTTTCGCGACTCCCGGCTGCTGTCCCTGCCGGACGCGGGGCATGTCGCGATGATGGAGCACCCGCAGACGGTGGCCACGGCGTTCCGTGAACTCCTCACGGACAGAGGCGAGTCCAGCTGCGACTCCGTCTCGGTCTCCGCGTCCGCGTCCGCTTCCGGTGCGGGGAGCTGAGCGGGGCGTGGGACGTCACAGCCGCCGCGGGCGCGCGGACAAGGCGGATACCTCGGAGTGGCCCGCGGGTTCGGCGCCGGAAGCCGTTGCGGCCCGGGGTGCGGTGCCGGGGCAGATACCCGGTGCCCCTCGCCGTGCGGCGGCTCCGCCGCCAGGGGCGATGGGGCAGCGGCCCGCGATGGACGGGACTCCGGCTCGGGGAGTACCGCGGCTTCCCGATGGGACTCCGGCGCACGGTGTGCCCCGCTTTCCGGATGGGACCCCGGTGCACGGTGTGCCTCGGTTCCCCGATGGGACCCCGGTGCACGGTGTGCCCCGCTTTCCCGATGGGACTCCGGCCGGCGGCGTCCCGCGTATGGCCGATGGCACGGCCACCCACGGCGTCCCCCGAGTGCGTGGCGGTCACCCGGAGCAGCGTGAACAGGGCGGCGGCTGGGGCGACTTCGGAGGCGGCCCGCAGAGCGCGCCGCCCGGCGCCCCCCACGGTGTGCCGTCCGGCTCTCCCGGGCCCCGCATCCCCCGCCAGCGCCAGGAGTCCGGGCGTGGCCCCCGGCAGGCGTACGTCGACGCCTTCGACCGCGACGAGGACGACGACGTCTTCGTGCCCCGCCCCGCGACGGGCCACCGCACCGACCCGTACGGTTCCGTCACCGACTGGGACCCGGAGGCGGACGAGAAGCCGCTGCCCGAGGCCGAGGAGCCGGCCAAGGGCAAGGGCGGCAAGGGGCGGGCGTTCACCGGGATCGCGGCGGCCGCGGTGACCACCGTGCTGGCCGTCGTCGTGGCCGGGCAGGTCGCCACCGGGCAGCAGGACTCCGGGGCCCGCGCGCAGTCCGCCGATGGCGGTGACCGCGAGACCCACGGCTCCGCCTCGCGCGGGGACGACCGGCCGACCCAGTCGGGGACGCCGGGCGCGGCGACGCTGACGTACGACCAGAAGATGGCCAAGACGTACGCGCTCGGCGCCACGCTCAAGGGATCGGGGAAGTTCGACGCGGTCCCCGGGTTCGACAAGGCTCCGGGCAAGGGCCGCAAGTACACCTACCGCGTCGACGTGGAGCAGGGGCTCGGACTCGACGCCGCGCTCTTCGCCGAGGCCGTGCAGAAAACCCTGAACGACGACCGGAGTTGGGCCCACAACGGCGGCCGTACCTTCGAGCGGATCTCCTCCGGGAAGCCCGACTTCGTGATCACGCTCGCGAGTCCGGGCACCACCGCCAAGTGGTGCGCCAAGTCAGGGCTCGACACCGCGGAGGACAACGTGTCGTGCGACTCGGCGTCGACCGAGCGCGTCATGATCAACGCGTACCGCTGGGCCCAGGGCTCCAAGACCTACGGTGACAAGATTCACGCCTACCGGCAGATGCTCGTCAACCACGAGGTCGGCCACCGGCTCGGATACGGGCACGTCACCTGCGACAAGGACGGCGAACTCGCCCCGGTCATGCAGCAGCAGACCAAGTTCCTCGACCACGACGGGATCCACTGCCGGGCCAACCCGTGGCCCTATCCCGGGAGTTGACAGGAGCCCCACGACTCACGTTGACATGCGCCGAAAGTTCGTTCATATTTCTCCGCATGTCGCCTCGTCACATCTCCGCCCGCGCCGCCATTGAGCTGGCGCTGATCGGTGTGACCGCGATCTGCGTGGCCGACATTCACTGTCGCTGACGCCCGCCCCTGGCGAGTGCGTCGCTTTTCCCTCGTTTCGTTTCCGTGCGCCCGTGCCTCTTTCCGGTCCGGTCGGATTTCGACGCCTGACGCCTTGGGCGAGCTGCGCTCTCCTCCGTCTCACTCCGCGTCAATCCGTCTCACCATTCGAGAGGTCGTCTTCCGATGCGTCATCAGTCCGTCATAGCGCGCCGCGTGGCCGCGACATCCGTCAGCCTGGTCTTGGCAGCGGGCGCCGCCGCATGCGGGCCGAAGGACAACGATGCCAAGAGCTCCGGTGGCGACTCCAAGCCGCAGAAGGGCGGCACGCTCACCGTCCTGAACTCCGAGCCGCAGACGGATTTCGACCCCGCGCGGCTCTACACCTCCGGCGGGGGCAACGTCCCCTCCCTCGTCTTCCGTACGCTCACCACGCGCAACCGTGAGAGCGGCGCCGCCGGCGCCAAGGTCGTCCCCGACCTCGCCACGGACACCGGCCGCCCGAACAAGAACGCGACCGTGTGGACGTACACCCTGAAGAAGGGCCTCAAGTACGAGGACGGCACGCCGATCACCTCCGCCGACATCAAGTACGGCATCGAGCGCTCCTTCGCCGCCGAACTCTCCGGCGGTGCGCCCTACTTGCGGGACTGGCTGATCGGCGGGGCCGACTACCAGGGCCCCTACAAGGACAAGAAGGGGCTCGGCTCGATCGAGACCCCGGACGACCTGACCATCGTCTTCCACCTCGACAAGCCCGAGGGCGAGTTCCCCTACCTCGCCACGCAGACCCAGTTCACGCCCGTCCCGAAGGCCAAGGACAAGGGCACGAAGTACGAGGAGCACCCGGTTTCCTCGGGCCCGTACAAGGTCGTCAAGAACGAGAACGACGGCGAGCGGCTCACTCTGGCGCGCAACACGTACTGGTCGGCTTCGACGGACGCCGAGCGCAAGGCGTACCCGGACACGATCGACGTACGGTCGGGTCTGGACTCGTCCGTGATCAACCAGCGGCTGTCCTCGTCCCAGAGTGCGGACGCCACCGCCGTCACCACGGACACCAACCTCGGCCCGGCCGAGCTCGCCAAGGTGACGGGTGACAAGGAGCTGGCCTCGCGCGTCGGCACCGGGCACTTCGGCTACACCAACTACCTCGCCTTCAACCCCAAGGTGAAGCCGTTCGACAACCCGAAGGTGCGCCAGGCGATCTCGTACGCCATCGACCGCAGCTCGGTGATCAACGCGGCGGGCGGCTCATCGCTCGCCGAACCCGCGACGACGTACCTGCCCAACCAGAAGTCCTTCGGCTACACGCCGTACGACCTCTTCCCGGCGGGCAAGTCCGGCAACCCGGCCAAGGCCAAGGAGCTGCTGAAGGAGGCCGGTTACGCGAACGGGCTCACCATCACGCTCACGCACTCCAACGAGAAGGACTTCGAGACCAGCCCGGAGATCGCGACCGCGATCCAGGACGCGCTCAAGAAGGCCGGCATCACCGTCAAGCTCCAGGGGCTGGAGATCAACGACTACAAGGACAAGATCCACAGCGTCAAGACCGAGCCCGGCTTGTTCCTCGCCCACTGGGGTGCCGACTGGCCCTCGGGTGGTCCCTTCCTGGCCCCGATCTTCGACGGCCGGCAGATCGTCAAGGACGGCGCGAACTTCAACACCGGCTTCCTCAATGACAAGTCGGTCAATGACGAGATTGACGCGATCAACAAGTTGACCGATCTTGACGAGGCCGCCAAGCGCTGGGGCGCACTGGACAAGAAGATCGGTGAGCAGGCGCTGACCGTGCCGCTGTTCCACCCCGTCTACAAGCGGCTGTACGGCAAGGGCGTCAAGAACATCGTGATCAGCGACTGGACCGGCGTTCTGGACATCTCCCAGGTCGCGGTGAAGTAGCACCGTGAGCGAGGCACTTCTCGCCTCTCAGGCGCCCGGGACGGACCCGTCCGTCCCGGGCGCCTCGGGGGCCCGTCAGTTCTGGCGGCGGCTGCGCACGCAGCGGGCCGCTCTCGTCGCGGCGTGCGTCGTCGCGCTGCTCGTCCTGGTCGCCCTCGCCGCACCGCTGCTCACGGCGATCGAGGGCCAGGACCCGACCACGTACCATCCTTCGCTGATCGACTCGGCGCGCGGCGGCGTGCCCGTCGGACCGCTCGGCGGCGTCAGCGGCGAGCACTGGCTCGGCATCGAGCCGCAGACGGGCCGTGACCTCTTCGCCCGACTGGTGTACGGCGCCCGCGTCTCCCTCGGTGTCGCGCTCGCGGCGACGCTGGTCCAGGTCTTCATCGGGATCGTGGTCGGTGTCGCGGCCGGCCTGGGCAATCAATGGGTTGATCAACTGTTGAGCCGGGTCACGGACATCATCGTCGCCATGCCACTGATGATCATGTCCCTCGCCCTGCTCGCGATCGTGCCCAGCGGCTTCCCGCGGCCCCTCCTGGTCGCGCTCATCATCGGCCTGGTGGCCTGGGGCTCCACCGCGAAGATCGTGCGGGCCCATACGCTCACGCTCAAAGAGCTCGACTACGTGGCCGCCGCCCGGCTCAGCGGCTGGGGCTCCTGGCGGGTCGCCCGCCGCGAACTGCTGCCCGCGCTGGCCGCGCCCGTCATCACGTACGCCGCCCTGCTCGTCCCCCTGAACATCACCGTCGAGGCGGCACTCAGCTTCCTCGGCGTCGGTGTGAAGCCGCCGACGCCGTCCTGGGGGCAGATGCTCACTGCGGCCGACGTCTGGTACCAGGCGGCGCCGCAGTATCTGCTGCTGCCGGCGGGCGCGCTGTTCATCACCGTGCTCGCGCTGACCGTGCTGGGCGACGGCGTACGGACCGCACTCGACCCGCGCGCGGCCTCGCGGCTGCGCGTCGGCACGGGACGCAAGCGGGAGGCCAAGGCATGAGCGGCCTCCCCGGACCGAGCGGTTTCACGGGATTCGTCGTACGGCGCCTGATCGGTGCCGTCGTCACCCTGCTCGCGATCTCCGTGATCATCTACCTCGTCTTCTATGTCGCCCCCGGCAACGTCGCGCAGATCACCTGCGGACCGCGCTGCTCGCCCGCGCAAGTGCACCAGGTGGCCGAGCAGCTGAAACTCGGCGATCCGCTGTACCTGCGCTACTGGCACTTCATCGAGGGCATCTTCGTCGGCCAGGACTACTCGACGGGCACGTCGGTGCAGCACTGCGGAGCGCCCTGCCTCGGCCTGTCGTACCAGGGCGACCAGCAGGTCACCCAGCTGATCTGGGCGAAGCTCCCGGTCACCCTGTCGCTGGTGTTCGGCGCGATGGTGCTGTGGCTGGTCATCGGGGTCGGCACCGGCGTGCTGTCCGCGTGGCGGCGCGGCAGGGTCACCGAGCGGGTGCTGACCGCCGTCACCCTCGCCGGCACGGCCACGCCCGTCTTCGTCATCGGCCTGCTGCTGATGATCGTCGTCTGCGGACAGTTGCAGTGGCTCCCCTTCCCGCAGTACGTGCCCTTCACCGAGGACCCCGAGCAGTGGGCGTGGAACCTGCTGCTCCCGTGGCTCGCACTCGCGCTGATCGAGTCCGCCAAGTACGCCCGGCTGACCCGCGCCTCGATGCTGGAGACGCTCGCCGAGGACCATGTGCGCACGTTCCGCGCGTACGGCGTGGGGGAGCGCGCGATCATCGGGCGGCACGCCCTGCGGGGTGCCGTCGCGCCGGTCATCGCGCTGAACGCGAATGACTTCGGAGGGGCGATCGGCGGTGCCGTGCTCACCGAGTCCATGTTCGGCCTGCCGGGGCTCGGGCGCGAACTCGTGCATGCGGTGCAGGTCGTCGACCTGCCGGTGGTCGTCGGCGTGGTGCTGGTGACCGGCTTCTTCGTGGTCCTGGCCAGCGCCGTCGCGGACGTTCTGTACGCGGTGGCCGACCGACGGGTGGTGCTTACGTGAGTCTCGTGGAAGCCGGCGGCAGCCTGGTCGAGGTCAGCGACCTCTCGGTCGAGTTCGGGGACCTGCGCGCCGTCGACGGGCTCTCCTTCCGGCTGGAGAAGGGCGCCGCGCTCGGTCTGGTCGGCGAGTCCGGTTCCGGCAAGTCCACCGTGGCGTCCGCCCTGCTGGCGCTGCACCGGGGCACGGGAGCGCGGGTCGGCGGGGCGGTGCGCGTGGCGGGCGTGGACGTGCAGCGGGCCTCCGACGAGGAGCTGCGGCGGCTGCGCGGCGGAAAGGCCGCCATGGTCTTCCAGGACCCGCTGTCGTCCCTCGACCCGTACTACGCGGTCGGCGACCAGATCGCCGAGGTGTACCGGGTGCACGTGAAGGCGTCCCGACGCGCCGCACGCGCGCGTGCCGTCGAGGTGCTCGACCGCGTCGGCATACCGGACGCGGCCCGGCGCGCCCGCTCGCGCCCGCACGAGTTCAGCGGCGGCATGCGCCAACGCGCCCTCATCGCCATGGCCCTGGCCTGCGAACCCGACCTGCTGATAGCCGATGAGCCGACCACAGCCCTCGACGTGACCGTCCAGGCCCAGATCCTCGACCTCCTGCACACCCTGCGCGAGGAGACCGGGCTGGGCCTGCTGCTGGTCACCCACGATGTCGGCGTCGCCGCCGAGAGCGTGGACGAGATCCTCGTCATGCGGCACGGGCGCGCGGTCGAGCGCGGGACGGTCGGAGCGGTCCTCGGGGCGCCCCGGGAGACGTACACGCGGGAGCTGCTGGGCGCGGTGCCGCGCGTGGACGCGCCGCGTGTCTCGGACGGTGGCATGTCGGACGAGATCGTTCTCGAAGCGGTGGAGCTGCGGCGCGCATTCGGGCGGGGAAAGCGGCAGTTCGCGGCGGTCGGCGACGTCTCCTTGGCGATCCACCGGGGCGAGACCCTCGGCATCGTCGGCGAGAGCGGCAGCGGTAAGACGACCCTGGGGCGGATGCTGGTGGGGCTGCTGGAGCCCACGAGCGGCGTGGTGCGTTACGAGGGGCGCGAACAGTCCGGCGTGAGCCCCTCGGTGCAGATGGTCTTCCAGGATCCGGTGTCCTCCCTCAACCCGCGCCGGAGCGTGGGCGAGTCCATCGCCGACCCGCTGCGGGCGCGCGGCGAGCGGGACGAGGGGCGCATCCGGGGGCGCGTGAGGGAACTGCTGGAGCGCGTGGGACTCGAGGCGGCGCACTACGACCGCTACCCGCACGAGTTCAGCGGCGGACAGCGCCAGCGCGTCGGCATCGCGCGGGCGCTCGCCGCCGAACCTCGCGCCATCGTGTGCGACGAGCCGGTCTCCGCGCTCGACGTCACCACGCAAGCCCAAGTGGTCGCCCTGCTGGGAGAGTTGCAGCGGGAGCTCGGGCTCGCGCTGGTGTTCGTGGCGCACGACCTCGCGGTGGTACGCCAGGTCAGCGACCGGGTGGCGGTCATGCGGAGCGGCCGGATCGTCGAGTACGGGCCCGCCGACGAGGTGTACGAGTCCCCGCGGGACCCCTATACGAAGCAACTGCTGGCCGCCGTACCAGCGCTCGATCCCGGGGTCGCGGCACAGCGCCGCACCGCCCGCAGGGAGCTGACCGCGGTGTGAGGGGAGGGCCGGCCGAGCACAACGAAACGTAACTGCTTGATCCCTTAGCGCGACGGAACGCGGTCCGCATGGGAAAGTTACGACCGTTCACCCCTTTTGGTGGCGCGATGGACAACCGTCCGTCGCGCCACCGTCATGTCCGCATACGTTCGTCCCGCTGCGAGCCGCCGGGTCAACGGCGGCTCCCCATACGGGAGATCGGGGGTGCACTCGTGCGCATCGGACTGCTTACGGAGGGTGGCTATCCGTATGTGAGCGGTGACGCCAGGCTCTGGTGCGACCGGCTCGTGCGCGGGCTTGGGCAGCACGAGTTCGACATCTACGCGCTCAGTCGCAGCGAGCGGCAGGAGGGCGAGGGCTGGATCCAGCTGCCGCCCCAGGTCAGCCGCGTACGGACGGCGCCGCTGTGGAAGGCCGAGGACGACGGGGTGGCATACGGACGCCGGGCGCGACGGCGGTTCGCGGACGCGTACGGGGAGCTGGCCGCGGCGGTGTGCGGGGCGCCGGTGGCCGGGTCTGCCGACTCGGCGGAGTTCGCCGGCGGTTCGGGGGCTCTCGGTGGCCCGGTGGCTGCCGACGGCGTTGAGGCGGACCGTTTCGCCAGCGCTCTGTACGGGCTCGCCGAACTCGCCCGGGAGGAGCGTGGCCTGGTCGGCGCGCTGCGGTCCGAGGTCGCCGTGCGCGCGCTGGAGCGCGCGTGTCGCGCGCCCGGCGCACTGGGCACCGCGCGCGCCGCGCGCGTGCCGGATCTCCTCTCCGTCGCCGCGCACATCGAACGCGCGCTGCGCTCCCTGTCCCTTGACTGGTATGAGGGCGACGGACTCGACTCGGTCGACCTGTGCCACGCCACGGCCGGCGGCGCGGCGGCGCTGCCCGGCCTCCTCGCCCGGCACTTCTCCGGAGTACCCCTGCTGGTCACGGAGTACGGCGTACCGCTGCGGGCGCACTACCTCGCCGCCGCCACCGTCGAGGAGGTCCCCGCCGTACGGGCGCTGCTCGCCGCGTTCCACGGCCGGCTCGCCGCCGAGGTCTACCGCGCCGCCGCGCTCATCACGCCCGGCAACACACACGCCCGCCGCTGGCAGGAGCGCTGCGGTGCCGACCGCGCGAAATTACGCACGGTCTATCCCGGCATGGAGGCGTCGCGCTTCGCGGAGGTGGGGGAGAGCGCGGAAGGCGGCAGATGCGTCGACGCCGACACGCTGGTGTGGGTCGGCCGCATCGAACCGGCCAAGGACCTGATCTCGCTGCTGCACTCGTTCGCCGAGATCCGCAAGGAGCAACCGAAGACCCGGCTGCGGATCGTCGGCGCCCCCGCCGACGTGCCGGACGGCGCGGCCTATCTCGCCCACTGCAAGGCACTGGCCGCGCAGCTCTTCCCCGACGAGGCGGAGGGCGTGCACGCGGTCGGCGACAACCCCGTGTCGTTCGAGGAGATCGGCGCCCCGGAGGTTCCGAGTCTGGCGGAGGCATACGCCTCCGGAGCGGTGATCGTGCTCTCCAGCGTCGTCGAGGGCTTCCCGATCAGCCTCGTCGAGGCCATGTTCTGCGGCCGCGCCACGGTCTCCACGGACGTGGGCGCGGTCGTCGAAGTCATCGGAGGTACGGGCCTCGTCGTGCCGCCACGCAATCCGCGGGCGCTCGCAGAGGCGTGCGTGGCGCTGCTGCGCGACCCCGAGCGCCGTGAGCGCCTGGGCGCGGCCGCCCGCGCACGCGCCCTCGAACTCTTCACCGTCGAGCAGAACATCGCGGCATTTCACGGCATTTACCTCGAGATCGTTTCGCACTCCCCGGTACGACGGGTGGTCGTGGACGACGAGGGGGAGCCGTTGCCCTTCGGGGTCCCCGCGGAGGCTCACGTACCCGGCCGCTGGGCCGAGACCCGCCTCATGACCGCCGGACGACCCCGCTGGGCGGCGGGGGCGCCGGTACGGGCCACGGTTCCCGTCCCGGCGGGGGAGGGGGCGTGATGAGCGAACCCGGCGGTGCGGGTGGCCCGAGCGGGCTGGGCGAACTGGGCGAACTTGACCGGCCCGGGACCCGGGACGAGCGGTCGGAGGAGTGGCTTGTGGGGGGCGGGGAGATGGACGTGACTGTTGGGGGGCCTGGCACGGTTTCCGGCTCCGCGAGCGCTGGGCGGTCCACTGCGGGCTCCGTGAGCCTTGGGGAGTCTGCTGCGGGGTCCGCTGCCGCGGGGGCCGGGAAGCTCGCCGGTCCGGCGGGCGCGCCTTGTGGGGACGAGGGGGACGCGGGGGCCGACGTGGCGCCCGGCGGTTCGAGCGGCGCGCCCGGACTCCCGGGCGCCGCCCGCAAGCCCGCCGCGCGCCGGGGCGCAGTAGACCCCGTGAAGGCCCTGATGCACCGGCATCGCGAGCTCTGCGAACGTGCCGTGGACCCGTTGGAGATCGCGGCGGGGCTGGAGGCACACGGCGTGACCGACCGGACCGCCGCGCGCTTCCGGCACCGGGACGTGTTCTCGCTCGCCGAGGAGATGTACGCGCGCGTCCCGCGCGACGGAGAGCCCGCGCACCGCGCGATGCCTTCGAAAAGCCCCGGCGCGCGCGCCGACTGGGCAGCGCTCGCCCTGCTGCCCGGCGCCCTCTGTGCGGCAACCGTGGTCGGGCTGCGCGGCACCGACGGGCAGCCGCGCCTCGCTGTCGCGGCCGTCGGCGCCCTCGCCGTGGCGCTCGGCCTGCGGGGGGCCCTCCGCCGCGGCCCCCTGAGCACCAGTCACCGCACGACGAGCGCCACGCGCGCGTGGACATGCTGGCTCATCGCGTACGCCCTCCTCGGCGACGGACTGCTGAGCGCAGGCCTCGAAGGCGGCCCCGAGGGTCCCTGGCCCCTGGCCACCGCACCCCTGCTGGCCCTCGCCCTCGCCTGCGCCCCGGGGGCCTGGTGCGCCCATCTCTTCGCCGTACGTGCCCGCCGCAGGCTGACCGCCAGCCGTGGCCTCGAGGAGTTCGCCGCCTCCGTACAGCCCCTGCTCCTCGGGGCGTTCGGCCTGTTCCTGTGCGCCCTGGTCGGGTTGCTCGCGCTGTCCGCGGCGGCGCTGGACGAGCCACCCGCGTCCGCAGGAGCCGGTGCCCTCGGCGCGCTGCTGCTGCTCGCCCGGCTGCTGACAGCACGCGGCTTCACGCACGCCCCCGCCTTCGTTCTCGCCGTCGCGGGCACGGCCGAGGCGGCCGCCCTCGCCACCGTCTTCGCGAGCCGACTCCCCGGCTGCTCGTTCCTGGCAACCCCCGTCGAGACCGTCGCCGGCGCCTGGGGACCGAGTGCCGTACCGGCTCTGACGTGCGGCGCGGCCGCCCTGGTCCTCCTCATCCACTCCACCCGCACCCTGACCAGGGCCTCGGCCCACGCGACACCGTCGGGCGAGCCGCTGTGACGGGCCACGGCAGCGCAGGCGTGCGCCGGTCCGCAGCGGCCGCAAGCCACCACGCGCCCGCAGTCGCCGTACCGGCGCAAGGGGCCGTGCCGGTACGGCGCACGCCCGTCGCCCACCCCAGCCAAGTTCAGCACGACGCAAGCGCCGGCACTGCGACCGGCGGATGTACCGGCACGGCCCCGCCCCCCACCGACCGCGGGCGCTCGGCGACCACCGCGAAGACGCACGACGGCTCGAATCACCCCCGACGCAACGCGCAAGCCGCCTCCCTGCCAGAGGCACCCCGCGGGGCCGACACCGCGGGCCCTCTCCCGACCCATGGCATCACCTCGAAGGAGAACGTCAGATGATCACCTCCCGAACCGGAAAGCCCGCCCCGGGAGCCGCCCGATGAGGGTCCTGCTGATCGGAGCCAACGGATACCTCGGCCGATTCGTCGCCGACAGGCTGCTCGCCGACCCGGCCGTGCAGCTCACCGCGCTCGGCCGGGGCGACGACGCCGACGTACGGTTCGACCTCGCCTCGGGCAGCCCCGGCGCACTCACCCGCTTCCTGGACGCGGTGCACCCCGGAGTCGTCATCAACTGCGCGGGCGCCACCCGCGGCGGCGCCCGCGAACTGACCCGGCACAACACCATCGCCGTCGCCACCGTCTGCGAGGCCCTGCGCCGCAGCGGCTGCGGGGCGCGGCTCGTGCAGATCGGCTGCGGCGCCGAGTACGGGCCCAGCCAGCCCGGCTCCTCCACCGCGGAGGACGCCGTCCCGCGCCCAGGTGGCCCCTACGGGGTGAGCAAGCTCGCCGCCACCGAACTGGTCCTCGGCTCGGGCCTCGACGCCGTCGTACTCCGCGTCTTCTCGCCCGCCGGGCCCGGCACGCCCGCTGGATCCCCGCTCGGCCGCCTCGCCGAAGCTCTGCGCCGCGCCATGCAGTCCGGCGACGGCGAACTCAAACTCGGCGGCCTCGGCGTCCAACGCGACTTCATCGACGTACGCGATGTCGCCCGCGCCGTGCACGCCGCCTCGCTCTCCGCCGCACAGGGCGTGATCAACATCGGCTCGGGCCGTGCCGTACGCCTGCGCGACGCCGCCGCCGTCCTCGCCCGGGTGGCCGGCTACGGCGGCGCCCTGCACGAACTCGACGGCCCGCCCGGACCCCTCAGGTCGACCATCGGCCACCCCCGCCCCGAACCGGATCACGCGGCTCCGGCCGCGTATCCCTACCCGGACGGCTGCGGCAGTTGGCAGCAGGCCGATGTGCGCACCGCACGCGACCGGCTCGGCTGGCGGCCCCGGATCAACCTCGAGGAATCCCTCGCCGACATCTGGATGGAGGCGGCATGCCGTATCTGACCAGCACCCCGACAGGCACCGCGAGCACGCACTCAGTCCTCGGCTTCGGCATCCCCGGCTATGCGCACCCCCTCGTCGCTCCCCTGGAGTGGGGCGAACTCACCCGCCCCGGCGCCCCCTTGCACTGGGTCGTCCTGAACGTGGCGGGCGGTCCCGGCACGCGCCCCGACCCGCACTGCCTGGAGGCCGCCGGACGGCTGCGCAACGCGCGAGTCCGGGTGCTCGGTCACCTGGACGCCGCCTATGGGGCGCGCACCTTCGGCGAGCTGGTCTCGGACGCCCACCGCTATCTCGACTGGTACCAGGTCGACGGGTTCCTCCTGGGCCGCTGCCCCACCGAGCGCGCCGCGCTCCCCGAGATCCGCCGCACGGTCAGCACGCTCCGCGCACTCAGGGACGACGCGCACATCGTCTTCGGTCACGGCGGCCACCCGTACTCCGGGTATGCCGAGAGCGCCGACCAGTTGGTGACCTTCTCCGGCCCCTGGAGCGAGTACCGCTGGTCGCAGGTCGCCGAGTGGACCGCCGACTACCCGCCCGAGCGCTTCTGCCACTTCGTACACGGTGTGCCGCGCGGCCACCTGGACGAGGCGCTGCGCATCGCCCGCTGGCAGGGTGCCTCGACTATCTACTTCACCGACCGCACCGACCACGGCGGGCGGGCCGACCCCTGGGAGACGATGCCCGGCTACTGGGACGAAATCGTCTCGAGGATCGGAACGGGTGTCTCGGAATGAAGAAGGGCGTGGCAGTGTTACGGGGAGAACAACTGTAGTGATTGACCGACCAACGGAGTCCCCGTGTCGCTGCCACCCCTGGTCGAGCCAGCTTCTGAGCTCACCGTAGACGAGGTCCGCAGGTACTCCCGCCACCTGATCATCCCCGATGTGGGCATGGACGGGCAGAAGCGGCTGAAGAACGCAAAGGTGCTCTGTGTGGGCGCCGGCGGCCTCGGATCGCCGGCGCTGATGTACCTGGCCGCGGCGGGCGTGGGCACGCTCGGCATCGTGGAGTTCGACGAGGTCGACGAGTCGAACCTGCAGCGCCAGATCATCCACAGCCAGGCGGACATCGGCCGTTCCAAGGCCGAGTCGGCGCGCGACTCGGTGCTGGGCATCAACCCGTACGTGAACGTGATCCTTCACGAAGAGCGGCTCGAGGCCGAGAACGTGATGGAGATCTTCAGCCAGTACGACCTGATCGTCGACGGCACGGACAACTTCGCGACCCGCTACCTCGTCAACGACGCATGCGTGCTGCTCAACAAGCCGTACGTGTGGGGCTCGATCTACCGCTTCGACGGCCAGGCCTCCGTCTTCTGGTCCGAGCACGGCCCCTGCTACCGCTGCCTCTACCCGGAGCCCCCGCCGCCGGGCATGGTCCCCTCCTGCGCCGAGGGCGGCGTCCTGGGCGTGCTGTGCGCGTCCATCGGCTCCATCCAGGTCAACGAGGCGATCAAGCTCCTCGCGGGCATCGGTGAGCCGCTGGTCGGCCGCCTGATGATCTACGACGCCCTCGAGATGCAGTACCGCCAGGTCAAGGTCCGCAAGGACCCCAACTGCGCCGTCTGCGGCGAGAACCCCACCGTCACCGAGCTCATCGACTACGAGGCCTTCTGCGGCGTCGTGTCCGAGGAGGCCCAGGAGGCGGCCGCCGGCTCGACGATCACTCCCAAGCAGCTCAAGGAGTGGATCGACGACGGCGAGAACATCGAGATCATCGACGTCCGCGAGATCAACGAGTACGAGATCGTCTCGATCCCCGGCGCCAAGCTGATTCCGAAGAACGAGTTCCTCATGGGAACCGCCCTGGAGACCCTGCCGCAGGACAAGAAGATCGTCCTGCACTGCAAGACGGGTGTCCGCAGTGCCGAGGTCCTCGCCGTCCTGAAGTCCGCGGGCTTCTCCGACGCGGTCCACGTCGGCGGCGGCGTGATCGGCTGGGTCAACCAGATCGAGCCCAGCAAGCCCGTGTACTAGGCGCACGCCTTCCTCGGAGGAGGGGCTCGGCACCGCGTGTGCCGGGCCCTTTCCCGTTGCCCGCGTGGGCCGGGGCCGATGGTGCCGGCCCTCGAGGTCTACGACGCGCAGACCTTGCCGTCCTTGGGCACGGCTCCCTCCAGCAGGTAGCTGTTCACCGTCGAGACGACGCAGTCGCTGCCACTCCCGTACGCCCCATGGCCCTCGCCCTTCCAGGTCAGCTCGACGCCGACGCCCCTGCCCAGCTCGTCCGCCATCTTGCGGGCGCCCTCGTACGGCGTCGCCGGGTCCCCGGTGTTGCCGACGACCAGGACCGGCTCCGCTCCGTCCGCGCTGACCTGCGGGTTGTCGTACTGACCCGCCACCGGCCAGTCGTGGCACCAGCCCGCCGTGTCCCAGGCCATGGAGTCGCCGAAGACGGGCGAGATCTTCTCGAACCCGGGCAGCAGCTTCTTCGTCTCCTCGGCCGTGGGCCGCTGCTTGTCGTCCAAGCACGATATGACCCGTTGCGAATGGGTCGTCGTGCCGTAGTGCCCCGAGGTGTCGCGCTCGTTGTAGCCGTCGGCGAGGGTCAGCAACTGCGAACCGTCCCCGTCCTCGGCCGCCTTCAGAGCGCTGGTGAGGCGGGGCCACCCCTCCTTGCTGTACAGCGGCAGGGCGATGCCGGTGAGGGCCAGTGTCTGGGTGAGCTCGCGCCCGCTGGAGGTGGGCAGCGGCTTGGCGTCGATCCGCTTCAGCAGGTCCGCGATCTTCTGGGATCCCTGCTTGGGATCCTGGCCCGTGGACTTGAGGTAGTCGTCAAGGGCGCGCTGGAAGCCCAGGGTCTGGTTCTTGGCGTGGCCCACGGTGTCGGCGCTCGGGTCGACGACGGCGTCCAGCACCAGGCGCCCCACGTTCTTGGGGAACAGGTGGGCGTACACCCCGCCCAGTTCGGTGCCGTAGGAGATGCCGAAGTAGTGCATCTTCCGGTCACCGAGGACCTGGCGCATCAGGTCCATGTCTCGGGCCGTGTCCGTCGTCGAGACGTGAGACAGCAGCTTCCCCGCCGCCTTCTCGCAGCCCTTGCCGAAGTCGGCGGCGTCCTTGAGGTAGGCCGCTTCCTCGGCGGAGTCGTCCGGAGTGGCGTCCACCGACTCGGAGGCCTGGATCGCCTTGTCGCTGCGGCAGCGCACGCCCTCGCTGGCGGCGACCCCTCGCGGGTCCCAGCTCACCAGGTCATACCGCTCGTGGAGCGCGCCGACCATGTCCCCGTACGACGGCATCATGGAGATGCCCGAACCGCCGGGGCCGCCGAAGTTGAACAGGAGCGAGCCGATGCGCTTGCTCTGTCCGCCGCTTGCCTTCGAGCGGATCAGCGCGAGGCCGATCGTCTTGCCGTCCGGCTTCGCGTAATCCAGCGGCACCTTGAGCGTGGCGCACTGCCAGTCGCTGCCCGGCGCGGCGGAGTCCGACGTGCCTTTGCAGCGGCCCCAGCCGAGCTTTTGTGAGGTGAGCGATTCGGGCAGTCCGGACGACGCGGTGGAAGAAGGTGCGGCGGCCGACGGCCGGTCGCTGTTCTTCCCCTCGTCCCTGCCGTCACCGGACGAGCCGCTGCTACAGCCGGTCACCAGCAACGCGGCGGCGGCCGCCGCCGTCCACCGTGCGAAACGTGTCATGAGCTTCCCCCTCGCCCGTGGTCCGCCCGAGGTCGCGGATCATATGCAAGCAATGGTAGGCGCCAGTGCCGACAGCCGTCGCAGCCTGTGGATAACCGTTTGACCTGCGACTTTCTAGGAACAGACGGCTCCGGCGGACGGTACGGTTCCCTCCAGCAGATAGCCGTTCACGGCGCCTTGCACGCACTTGTTCTTGCTGTCGTAGGCCCCGTGCCCCTGGCCCTTGTAGGTCAGCTCGACGCCGACGCCCTTGCCCAGCGCGGTCACCATCTTCTGAGCGCCCTCGTACGGCGTGGCCGGGTCGCCTGTGTTGCCGACCACGAGGATCGGAGCCGCGCCGGCCGCGCTGACGTCGGGGTGGTCGGCGGCGCCAGCCACGGGCCACTCGGTGCAGCTGACCATGCCCCACGCCAGAAAGTCGCCGAACAGCGGCGAGGCGGTCCGGAACGCCGGAAGCTTCGACTCCACGTAGTTCGGGGTATAACGCGGCTTGTCGTCGGCGCAGTTGATGGAGATGTTCGCCGCGGTGATGTTGCTGTACTGGCCGTTCTCGCTGCGCCCGTTCATCGAGTCCGACAGCAGCATCAGCACCTTGCCGTCACCGTCGTAGGCCTGCTGCAGGCCCTCCGTCAGATACTCCCAGAAGTCCTTGGAGTACAACGCCTGCGCGATGCCGTTGGTCGCGGCGGTCTGGGTGAGCTCGCGCGGGAAGACGCCGGGGATCGGTTTGCTGTCGAGGCCCGTCAGCAGGGTGGCGATGCGGTCCTTGACGTGCTGCGCCGTGTCGCCGATCGGACAGTCGGTTGTCTTCGATGTGCAGTCCTGGGCGAAGTTGTCGAGCGCGAGCTGGAAGCCCTTGGCCTGCCCGAGCGAGCTCTGCTCCGAGTTCTGCGTCGGGTCGACGACCGCGTCGAAGACGGCGCGTCCGATCTTCTTGGGGAACAAGTGGGCGTACACACCGCCCAGTTCCGTGCCATAGGAGATGCCGAAATAGTGCAGCTTTTCGTCGCCGAGGACCTGGCGCATCAGGTCCATGTCGCGGGCCGCGTCCGTGGTGCGTACGTGGGGCAGGGTCTTGCCGGAGTGCTTCTCGCAGGCCGCGTTGAACGTCTTGGTGTTGGCCAGGAACTTCTGCCGCTCGGCGGCGTCGTCGGGAGTGGCGTCCTGCTGGAAGAACTCGTCGAGCTGCTGGTCGTTCTCGCACTCCACGCCCGCGCTGCGGCCGACGCCGCGCGGGTCGAAGCTCACCAGGTCGTAGCGGGTGCGGAGGGTGGTGTAGTCCCCTGCGAAGGAGGGCAGAGTGGTGACGCCCGAGCCGCCCGGGCCACCGAAGTTGAAGATGAGCGAGCCGATGCGCTTGCTCTGCTCGCCGCTCGTCTTCGCCCGGATCAGCGCGAGCCCGATCGTGTCGCCCTTGGGCTTGGCCCAGTCCAAAGGCGCCTTCAACGTGGCGCACTGCCACTGCGCACCGCCGGGCAGGGGCGAGGGCGCGTTGCCTCCACCCTCGGACTCGGACGGTGCCGGGCACTCCTTCCAGTTGAGTTTCTGGGCCGTCAGGTCCTTCTCCTTGGAGCCGTCGCCGCAACCCGTCACCAATGAGGACAGCAGGACGGCGGCGACGGTCAAGGCAGCGGCGCGCAGCTGGGGAGGGTTCGGCATGTCCCCATCCTGCGGGCGCTCGGGGCGGGACGCTCGGGGCGCGAGCCGTGTGGGTGAGGGCGCGCCTCGAGGTCCGTACCAGACTGGGCCGTGGCGCCTGGGGGAGGGGCCGTAGGGGCGCCTACAGTGCGCCCTTGCGGGTCAGATGGTTGAAGAACAGCCAGCCGGGCAGTACAGGCAGCCACAGTGTCAGCAGCCGGTACAGCAGCACCGCGGGCGCCGCGACCTCCTTGGGGAGGCCGACGGCGATCAGGCCGACCGTGAGGGTCGCCTCGACCGCGCCCACACCGCCGGGAGTCGGTGCCGCCGAGCCCAGCGCGTTACCGGCGAGGAAGACGACGGCGACGCTGGCGAGGCTGAGCGTCGTGGGCTCCTCGTGGCCGAACGCGCGGATCGACGCGTCCAGGCACATCACGAAGCAGGCGGTGAGCAGCAGCATGCCGCCGATGCCGGTGACCAGCTTCTGCGGCCGCTGCAGCACGTCGAGCATGCGCGGCACCACGCCCGCGAACAGCGACCTCACGCGCGTGACGACGAATTTGCGCAGGAACGGCACCGACGTCACCACAAGGACCAGCACCGCGACCGTCAGCAGACCCGCGATGACCGTGCGGGAGGGCGACAGGGACGGTGTCTTCTCGGTGCCGGTCAGATAGCCGAAGGACAACAGCATCAGGATGTGGCAGCCGAGCCCGAACAGCTGCGACGCGCCGACGCTCGCCACCGCGAGTCCCGGCCGTACACCGGCGCGCTGAAGGAAGCGCGTGTTCAGGGCGACACCGCCGACAGCGGCGGGCGCCACGATCTTCACGAACGAACCGGCGACCTGCGCCGCGACGGCCCGCAGGAACGGCACCCGCTCGGGCACGAAGCCGAGCAGGGCCATCGCCGCCGCGAAGTAGCTCAGTGCCGAGAACAGCACCGCCGCCGCGACCCAGCCCCACTCGGCGTTGTCGAAGAGGGTCCCGAACTCGATGTGGGTGAGCTGGGTCAGCAGGAAGTACGCGCCGATCGCACCGGCGATGAAACTGATCAGCGTGCGCGGCCGGACCCGCTCCAGGCGGACCGGTTCGACCGGAGCCTGCGGCCTGATCAGCAGCACCTGGTGACGGATCTGGGTGAGCAGATCCTCCTCGCGCGCCTCGTCCACAGCCTCGTCGATCGCCCGCTTCTCGGCCCGCTGCTCGGCTCGTACGGCCTTCTTGCCGGGTTTCTCCGATACGGGCGCGGGCTCTTCCTTGGTTTCCTCGGCGCGCGCCAGCTTGTCCTGCCGGGACGCCTCCAGGACCGCGTCGCGCTCGCGCTGCGCACGCTCCCGGGCCAGTTTCCGCAGCGTCGCGCGCGTGGAGCGCGTCAGCGCGATCGGCTGCAGCATCGGCAGGCAGTCCGCGACGGCGTCCGGGCCGAGGACGCCGACCGCCGACGCCACCGCGCGCTCGGCGCCCACCCGCAGCCCGAGAGTGGTGACCAGCTGGGCGATGTCCATGCGCAGCAGCAGGTCACCGGCCGCGATCTCGCCGCCGCGCAGATCGGTGAGGATCACCGTGCCGGAACGATCCACCAGAATCGCGTCACCCGCGAGCCTGCGGTGTGCGATGCGCCGGGACTGCAGCGCCCGCACCTGGTGCCATGTGTCGCGCAGGAAGTCGTCGGTGATGACCGCGTCGGGCAGCGAGTCGAGGGTGCGGCCGCCGGTGTGCTCGTAGACGAGCATCACGGCGTCCGGGCCGAGTTCGGAGGTCGCGATCAGCTTGGGCGCGTTGGCTCCGGCCGCGATGGCCGCGTAGGCGAGGAGCGCCTCCTGCTCCAGGGCCTGGCGCAGCGACTGGAGACTGCGGCGTGTGGTGATGCCGCGCAGGGTCAGCCGGCGCCACACGCGGTAGAAGAAGCCCTGCGCCTGCTGTTCCCGGTCGACGACCGTGACGTCCAGCGGCGGGCCGTCCTCCAGGGTGACGAAGTAGCGTCGGCCGCGGTCGCCGTTCTCCGTGGGCTCCGACGCCTCCTCGCGAGCCGCGCTCACCGGGTGGAAGCCGACGTGCCGCAGGCCCGCCATCAGTGTGCGCCCGGTGGGCCGCACATTCGGTGAGCCGACCGCGTACAGCGTCCCGTACGCGACGGTCCAGCCGATCAGCACCGTCAGGATGATCGAGAACGGTGTCGTATAGCCGGTGACCAGCATGGAGAAGGCGTCGAGGAGCAGCACCACCCACAGCACTCCGCGCCAGCGCGGTCTGCGGGACATGCCCACGGCCGTCATGTACGCGATGACCGGTGCGAGATAGCCGTGCACGGGGTCGGTGAGGGCGTGGATGTCGCCCGGCGAGGGCTGGGTGAGGGCTTCCTGGATGGAGTCCGGGGCGGCCTTCGCGACCCAAAGGTCAGTGGCGAGTGTCACTCCGTGCGCGAGGACCGCGGCGAGGACGCCGTCGGCGATGCGCAGCCCGTCCCGCTTGATCAGCCGCTCGATCGC
The DNA here is from genome assembly GCF_040651675.1 of Streptomyces sp. NPDC048415. Classification (NCBI taxonomy): domain Bacteria; kingdom Bacillati; phylum Actinomycetota; class Actinomycetes; order Kitasatosporales; family Streptomycetaceae; genus Streptomyces; species Streptomyces sp. NPDC048415. Next base: position 121,218 of record NZ_JBEZKJ010000010.1, read on the forward strand.
GAAAGCGACGGGCACGAGAAGAATCGCGATGCTCGATGCCAGTCCCGCGATCTTGATCAGCAGATCGGGTGCCTGGCCCGTGCCCTTGTTGATGTCCTGTTCGAGGCCCGAGGTGGTGCCGTGCGCGAACGCGGCGATGGCGAGCAGCACGATGATCGCGAGGAAGCCGACCAGGAGCCGCATCAGGTCGGACGGACGGTGCACGCGCGCCGGGAGCAGCGGTTCGTCGCCCTCGACCTCATCGGCGTGGGCTTCGTCGGCGCAGTCGGCGCCCTGCTTGACCTGCTGCTTCTCGTTTTCGTACGTCTCAGGAGCGGTCTCTTCGCCCTCGGGGCTGGGCTCCTGGTCCGTCGCGGAGGCGGATCCGTTCGCCTGCTCGCCCGACGTCTTCTCCTCGACGCCGTCGGTGTCCGGGCGTGACGAGGCCTCGGAGGTGCCCTCCGCGTCTTCGGGGTGCACGCCCTGCTGTCTCATCGTCTCTTCTTGATCTCGTATCACCAGTCACCGCCCGCACGATGGTGGCATGCCCCACCGACACACGGGGGCATCAGGGTGCAAATGCGGGGGCGCACAGTCTGCCCGAAGCGCCGCTTCGGGGCGAGGGGTACCCACAGCCGCCGTCACATCCCATTGTCGGTGGGGTGGGGCAGGATGGGGCGGATGAGCGAGGAGAGCCTTCCGGTGGATGCCCTGCCGGAGTACGCGGAGCGGGTCCTTGAGGTCGCGGAGCTGATCCCGCCCGGGCACGTCATGACGTACGGCGACATCGCCGAATGGCTGGAGGAGGGCGGGCCGCGTCAGGTGGGCCGCGTGATGGCCCTCTACGGAGGTGCGGTGCCGTGGTGGCGGGTCATACGTGCCGACGGGGTGCTGCTCCCGGGCCACGAGCTGGCGGCGCTGGCCCACTACCGCGCGGAGGGCACGCCTCTGAGGGACCCGAGCAGAGCTTCCGAGGGGCATCTGCCGCGCGTCGACATGAGAGAGGCTCGATGGGACGGCGGCGAACGCGCGCAGGTCCACACCTGACAGCTTCCGGCAGCGGAGGATCACACCTGACAGCTTCCGGCATCGGACGGGCGGAAGGGGAACCTGTGGCCCGTACGGGGGAAACGAGGCACATCCGTGACATGCCGTACGTTCGTGAAGCGAGGAACGCACGTGACCTGAGGGAAGAAGGGGAAGCCCTGCTTCCACGACGCTCACCGGCGTAGCGTCTTCGGCGCGTATCCCCCTCACCCCGCGGCCACCGCCCTGCAAGCGGGGCAGTTCGGCAACCAGCACAACCACCAGGACCGGCGAACCACGTGAGCTCCTCTTCTTCCACCAGGCGCCTGTCGCACCCCCAGGTGCGCCAGGGGACCCGCGGCGCGTACCGACTGGTGCGTACCCCGCCGGCCCGGGTGGATCCCCCTCGTCTGGACGCGGGGCAGCGCGCGGTGGTTGACCACGGGAGCGGTCCGCTGCTCGTTCTCGCAGGTCCGGGTACCGGCAAGACGACCACGCTCGTCGAGTCCGTGGCCGCCCGGATCGCCCGGGGCGGCGACCCGGAGCGGATCCTGGTGCTCACGTTCAGCAGGAAGGCGGCCATCGAGCTGCGCGACCGCATGGCGCTGCGCATAGGAGCCGCCCGCGCCCCTCGGGCCACCACCTTCCACTCCTTCTGCTACGCCCTGGTCCGCGCCCACCAGGACAGCGACCTGTTCGTGGAGCCCCTGCGGCTGCTGTCGGGTCCGGAACAGGACGTGGCCGTGCGCGAGCTGCTCGCGGGCCAGCCCGATCTGGAGCGGCTCGGCCTCGCGCATGTGCGCTGGCCCGACGAACTGCGCGCCTGCCTGACGACGCGCGGATTCGCCGACGAGGTTCGCGCGGTCCTCGCCCGCAGCCGTGAACTGGGTCTGAGTCCCGGTGCCCTGGACGCCTTCGCCCGGCGCATCGGCCGCCCCGACTGGGGTGCGGCGGCGGCCTTCCTCGCCGATTACCTCGACGTTCTCGACCTGCAAGGAGTGCTCGACTACGCGGAACTGGTCCACCGCGCGGTGCTCCTCACCCGGCGCACCGAGGTCGCCGAACGTCTCGCCGCGCAGTACGACGCGGTCTACGTGGACGAGTACCAGGACACCGACCCCGCGCAGGTACGGCTGTTGCACGCCCTCGCGGGCGGTGGACGCACCCTGGTCGCCTTCGGCGATCCCGACCAGTCGATCTACGCCTTCCGGGGCGCCGATGTGAACGGCATCCTGGAGTTCCCCGACGCCTTCCCGCGCGTGGACGGCCGCCCGGCGCCGGTCGAAGTCCTCAGGACGTCCCGCCGCTCGGGCGCCGCCCTGCTGGCCGCCACACGCCTGCTCACCCAGCGCATGCCGCTGACCCGGCTGCCGACGGAGAAGGTGCGCGCCCACCGCGAGCTGTCCCCGGTAGGGGACGGAGGTCGCGTCGAGGTCTACACGTATCCGACACCCGGCACGGAGCTCGACAACATCGCGGACATCCTGCGCCGCGCCCATCTGGAGGACGGCGTTCCCTGGGGCGAGATGGCCGTCCTGGTGCGCGCGGGCTCCCGCACGATTCCGACGATCCGACGGGCCCTCACCTCGGCGGGCGTGCCACTCGACATCGACGGCGACGATCTGCCGCTGCGGCACGAGCCGGCGGTCGCACCCCTGCTGACGGCGTTGCGGGCAGTGGCGCGGGCGGAGCTGATCGAGGAAACGGGCAGCGGAGCGGCCGTACGCGCGGAGGGCGAAGACACGGGGACCGAGGAGCCCGACGAGGGTGGAGACACCGGCGCCCGCCTGCCCGAAGAGGGCGCCGAGTCCGAAGCGGCCACAGCACGCGCGCCCTGGCTCGACACCGAGACCGCGCTCACCCTCCTGGCCTCGCCCCTCGCGAGCATGGATGCCGCCGATCTGCGGCGCCTGGGCCGGGCGCTGCGCGAGGAGGAGCGCGCCGCCGGCAACCTCGTACCGCCGCCGTCCGACGACCTGCTCGCTCGGGCGCTGGCCGAGCCGGAGCGGCTCGTCGCGCACGATCCGGCGTACGCCCGAGGCGCCCAGCGTCTCGGAGCGCTGCTGCGCAAGGCCCGAGAGCGCCTCGCGGGCGGCGGGACGGCCGAGGAGGCGCTCTGGGACCTCTGGGAGGGCACACCGTGGCCGCAGCGCCTGGAACGGGCCGCCCGGCGAGGGGGCGCGGCCGGTCGCAATGCCGACCGGGACCTGGACGCCGTGTGCGCGCTCTTCGCGACCGCGGCCCGCGCCGAGGAGCGCACCGGGGGCCGTGGCACCCTCAACTTCCTGGAGGAGGTCGACGCCGAGGACATCGCCGCCGACACGCTCACCCGCAGGGCCCTGCGCCCCGACGCCGTGCGCCTGATGACCGCGCATCGCTCCAAGGGGCTTCAGTGGCGTCTCGTCGTCGTCGCCGGCGTCCAGGAGGGCCTGTGGCCCGACCTGAGGCGCCGCGGCTCCCTGCTGGAGGCGGACCGCATCGGACGCGACGGGCTCGCCGAACCCCTCACGCCCGGAGCACTGCTCTCCGAAGAGCGCCGTTTGTTCTACGTGGCCGCCACGCGCGCGCGCGACCGCCTCGTCGTCACCGCCGTGAAGGCGCCGGCCGACGACGGCGACCAGCCCTCCCGCTTCCTCACCGAACTCGGAGTCGAACCCAAGGACGTGACCGGCCGCCCGCGCCGCTCCCTGTCCGTTGCCGCACTGGTGGCCGAGCTGCGCGCCACGACCGTCGACCCGCGTGTCTCGGACACCCTCAGGCAGGCCGCGGCCGGCCGCCTGGCTCGCCTGGCCGCGCTCGCCGACGAGGACGGCCGCCCACTGGTCCCCTCCGCCCACCCCTACCGCTGGTGGGGCATGTACGAGCCGACCGAGAGCAAGGTCCCGCTGCGCAACCGCGACCAGCCCGTCGTGCTCTCCGGAAGCGCCCTCGACCAGCTCGCCAACACCTGCGCCCTGCAATGGTTCCTGGGCCGTGAGGTGAAGGCCGACGCGCCCGCGACCGCCGCCCAGGGCTTCGGCAACGTGGTGCACGTCCTCGCCGACGAGGTCGCCTCCGGACACACCCCGGCCGACCTCGCCGTCCTCATGGAGCGCCTCGACTCGGTGTGGAACGCCCTCGCCTTCGACGCTCCCTGGAAGTCCGCGCAGGAGAAGGAGCACGCGCGCGTGGCGCTCGAACGCTTCCTTAGGTGGCATGTCGATTCGAGTGGGGCCCGCACCGGCCGTACGCCGGTGGCCAGCGAGCACGACTTCGACGTGACCCTCGAAGCGGGCTCCTACGAAGTACGCATCCGCGGCTCCATGGACCGCGTCGAGGCGGACACGGAAGGCCGCGCCTACGTGGTCGACTTCAAGACCGGCAAACAGGCGCCGAGCGCGGCCGAGGTGACACACCACCCACAGCTCGCGGTCTATCAGCTCGCCGTCCGCGAGGGCGCCGTCGACGACGTCTTCGACGGCGTGCGTCCCGAGCCGGGCGGCGCGGAACTCGTCCAGCTGCGCCAGGGCGCCGCCAAGAAGAACGGCGGCGAGACCCTGCCCAAGGTGCAGGCCCAGGGGCCCCTGGAAGGCGAGTGGGTCGGCGACCTGCTGGCCACCGCCGCGGGCAAGGTGCTCGACGAACGGTTCTCACCGAGCACGGGACAACACTGCACACACTGCGCGTTCCGGGCATCGTGCAGCGCTCGGCCGGAGGGGCGCCACGTACTCGAGTGATGTAGGGCACCCCACGTGCTGACCAGCGGTTCTTCCGCCCCGGCCGCCGATGTGGCCCCCGCTGTCAGTGGGCGCAGCTAGCCTCTCTGACGTGCCCGCTCGTATCACCGATCCCGAGCAGCTCAAGGAGCTCCTCGGCATCCCGTTCACCCCGGAGCAGACGGACTGCGTCACCGCGCCGCCCGCCCCGCAGGTGATCGTGGCCGGAGCCGGTTCGGGCAAGACCACGGTGATGGCGGCACGCGTGGTGTGGCTGGTCGGCACCGGCCAGGTCGCCCCCGAGCAGGTCCTCGGCCTGACGTTCACCAACAAAGCGGCGGGCGAACTCGCCGAGCGTGTCCGCAAGGCGCTGATCAAGGCCGGCGTCACCGACCCGGACGTGATCGACCCGGACAACCCGCCGGGCGAGCCGGTCATCTCCACGTACCACGCCTTCGCGGGCCGCCTGCTGACCGACCACGGCCTGCGCATCGGGCTCGAACCGACGTCCCGTCTGCTCGCCGACGCGACCCGCTACCAGCTCGCCGCGCGCGTGCTGCGCGAGGCCCCAGGGCCGTACCCCGCGCTGACCCGCTCCTTCCCGGACCTCGTCGGCGACCTCCTCACCCTCGACTCCGAGCTCGCCGAACACCTCGTACGCCCCGAGGACCTGCGCGCGTACGACGCCGAGCTGCTGCGTTCCCTGGAGGGCGCCAAACTCACCAACGCCGACCTGCGCAAGGTCCCCGAGGCGGCCGCCGCCCGGCGGGAACTCGCCGAGCTGGTAGGTCGTTACCGCGCGGCCAAGCGCGAGCGCGACCTCCTCGACTTCGGCGACCAGATCGCCCTCTCGGCCACCCTCGCCCGCACCCGCCCCGAGGTCGGCGAGATCCTGCGCGACGAGTTCCGCGTGGTCCTGCTCGACGAGTACCAGGACACATCGGTGGCCCAACGCGTCCTGCTCGCCGGACTGTTCGGCGGCGGCACAGGGCACCCCGTGACCGCCGTCGGCGACCCCTGCCAGGCGATCTACGGCTGGCGCGGCGCCTCCGTCGCCAACCTCGACGACTTCCCCGAGCACTTCGCTCAGCCCGACGGCCGCCCCGCGACCCGCCAGGCCCTCGGCGAGAACCGCCGCAGCGGAGGCCGCCTCCTCGACCTCGCCAATGGCCTCGCGGAACCCCTGCGCGCCATGCACGCGGGCGTACAGGCCCTCCGCCCCGCCCCCGGAGCCGAGCGCGACGGCCTGGTCCGCTGCGCGCTGCTGCGTACCCACGCCGAGGAGATCGACTGGCTCGCCGACTCGATCGCCCATCTCGTACGCACGGGAAAGGCGCCCGGCGAGATCGCGGTGCTGTGCCGTACGGCGACCGACTTCGCCAAGATCCAGGGCGCGCTCGTCGCCCGCGACATCCCCGTCGAGGTGGTGGGCCTCTCCGGGCTGCTGCATCTGCCCGAGGTCGCCGACCTCGTCGCCGTCTGCGAGGTCCTCCAGGACCCCGGCGCGAACGCCTCCCTCGTCCGCCTGCTCACCGGCCCGCGCTGGCGGATCGGCCCGCGCGACCTGGCCCTCCTGGGGCGGCGCGCCCGTTTTCTCGTGTCCCACGCGCGTGTGGGGGCCGACGACGACGCGGACCGCCGGCTCGCCGCGGCCGTCGAAGGCGTCGATCCGTCCGAAGTGATATCGCTCGCGGACGCGCTCGACACATTCCTGGAGATGCCCATCGAGGCCGAAGGGGATGACGACGGGCTGCCCTTCTCGCCGGACGCGCGTGTGCGGTTCGCGCGGCTCGCGGCCGAGCTGCGCGATCTGCGCCGCTCGCTCGCCGACCCGCTGATGGACGTACTGCACCGGGTACTCGCCGTCACGGGCCTGGAGGTGGAGCTCTCCGCGTCCCCGCACGCACTGGCCGCACGCCGCCGCGAGACTCTGTCGAACTTCCTGGACATCGCCGCGTCCTTCGCCTCGGGAGACGGCGAGGCGACCCTGCTGGCCTTCCTCGGCTTCCTGCGCACCGCCGCGCAGTACGAGAAGGGCCTCGACAACGCACTGCCCGGCGGCGAGAACACCGTCAAGGTGCTGACCGCGCACAAGTCCAAGGGCCTGGAGTGGGACGTCGTCGCGGTTCCCGGCCTCGTCACCGGCACGTTCCCCAGCAGTCAGGGCCGCGAGAAATGGACGGCCCAGGGCAAGGTCCTGCCCCACGAGCTGCGCGGAGACGCCGAAACGCTGCCCGACATCGCCGCCTGGGACGCCAGGGGCATCAAGGCCTTCCACGAAGCCATGAAGGACCACCAGCACACCGAGGAACTGCGCCTGGGCTATGTCACCTTTACCCGCCCCTGTTCGCTCCTGCTCGGCTCCGGCCATTGGTGGGGGCCCTCCCAGAAGCGGCCCCGCGGCCCCTCGGACTTTCTGCACGCCTTGTACGAGCACTGCGCGGCCGGACACGGAGAGATCGAGGTCTGGGCCGACGAGCCCGCGGAGGACGAGGAGAACCCGGCCCTGCGAGAGGCGGCCGCCGACCACGCGTGGCCGCTCCCGCTCGACGACGCGGCCCTCGCCCGCCGCCGCGCGGCCGCGGAGACGGTACTGGCCCACCTGGAGCGGGTGGCTTCGCACGAGGAGTCCCACGCCGGGGTCGCCGCCGCAAGCCGTCCCGACCCGTCCTCGTACGACGACCCGGACTGGCCGCCACCTCCGGAAGACGACGACGAACTGCCCCACGAGGAGGAGGACGACAACGCCTCCGACTGGGACGCGTGGACCACGGACCGCCCGGCCGGCTCCCCGCAGGCCTCCCACGCGCGCGTGCCACTCGCCGAACGGGCCGGCGCCGACCTTCCGATTCCGCACGCCCGCCGGCACCCCGCCGAAGCCGCCCTCACCCCCGAAGAAGCCCGCACCCTGGCCTCCTGGGACCGCGACCTGGACGCGCTGACCGGAGAGCTGCTGCGCGCCCGCGCCGGTGTCACCGACGTACCCCTGCCGTCGTCACTCACCGCCTCGCAGCTGCTGCGCCTTGCCGCCGACCCGGACGGCTTCGCACAGGAGCTGGCCCGCCCCATGCCGCACCCCCCGCAGCCCGCCGCGCGCCGGGGTACGCGCTTCCACGCCTGGGTGGAGTCCCGCTTCGAAGAGCTGCGGCTGCCCATGCTGGAGCCGGAGGAGTTGCCCGGCAGCGAGGCAGAGATCGCAGACGAGCGCGACCTGGAGGCCCTCAAGGAAGCGTTCGAACGCACTCCGTACGCACACCGCACGCCCTACCGCGTCGAGGCGCCCTTCCAGCTCGCGATCGCGGGACGCGTCGTACGCGGCCGTATCGACGCCGTCTACCGGGAACGCGACGGCGACGAGACGACGTACGAGATCGTCGACTGGAAGACCAACCGCACGCGCACCGCCGATCCCCTCCAGCTCGCGCTCTACCGCCTCGCCTGGGCCGAGCAACAGGGCGTGCCCCCGGAGTCCGTCAAGGCCGCCTTCCTGTACGTGCGCAGCGGCGAGATCGTCCGGCCGGACGGCCTCGCGGACCGTGCGGCGCTGGAGCGCCTGCTCATGGGGGACCCGGCGGGCCCACAGGATGAGGCCTCCGGGGAACCGCCGGACGAACACGTCTCCGTGGGCGGATAGGCTCGTGAGCATGAGCAAGCCCGTTGACAGCGCCGTCAGCACCGTCCGCGCGTACATCCGGACCCACCGCGCCACCTTCCTCGACGACCTCGCGGAATGGCTGCGCATCCCCTCCGTGTCGGCCCAGCCCGACCACGCCCCGGACGTGGCGCGCAGCGCCAACTGGCTTGCCGGCAAGCTGCACCAGACGGGCTTTCCGACGGCGGAGATCTGGCCGAGCGCCGGCGCCCCGGCCGTCTTCGCCGAGTGGCCCTCCGCCAATCCCGAGGCGCCCACGGTCCTCGTCTACGGGCACCACGACGTGCAGCCCGCCGCCCGCGAGGACGGCTGGGACACCGAGCCCTTCGAGCCGGTGATTCGCGGAAACCGCCTCCACGCGCGCGGGGCCGCCGACGACAAGGGCCAGGTGTTCTTTCACACACTCGGCGTCCGCGCCCACCTCGCCGCCACCGGGCGCACCGCTCCGGCCGTCCACCTCAAGCTCCTGATCGAGGGCGAGGAGGAATCCGGCTCGCCGCACTTCCGCGACCTTGTCGAGGCGAACGCCCAGCGGCTCGCCGCCGACGTGGTGATCGTCTCCGACACCGGCATGTGGTCCGAGGACACCCCCACGGTGTGCACCGGGATGCGCGGCCTCGCCGAGTGCGAGATCGAGCTGTACGGCCCCGACCAGGACATCCACTCCGGCTCCTTCGGCGGCGCCGTGCCCAACCCGGCCACTGCCGCCGCCCGACTCGTCGCGGCCCTGCACGACGAGCACGCGCGCGTGGCCGTCCCCGGCTTCTACGAAGGCATCACCGAACTCACCGACCAAGAGCGCGAGCTCTTCGCCGAGCTGCCCTTCGACGAGGAGCGCTGGCTGCGTACGGCCAAGTCGACGGCCACCCATGGAGAGGCCGGACACACCACCCTGGAGCGCATCTGGGCCCGCCCGACCGCCGAGGTCAACGGCATCGGCGGGGGCTACCAGGGTCCCGGCAGCAAGACGATCATCCCGTCCTCGGCCATGGTGAAGCTCTCCTTCCGACTCGTCGCCGGACAGGACCCGGACCACATCGAGAAGGCCGTACGTGCCTGGGCCGCCGAGCAGGTGCCCGCGGGCATCCGGTACGAGATCACGTTCGGCGCGGCCACGCGCCCGTGCCTCACGCCCCTGGACCACCCGGCGCTGCGGTCCGTGGCCCGCGCCATGGGCCGCGCCTTCGAGCAGCCGATCCGCTACACCCGCGAGGGCGGCTCGGGACCTGCCGCAGACCTTCAGGAAGTCCTCGGCGCGCCCGTGCTCTTCCTGGGCATCTCCGTCCCCTCCGACGGCTGGCACGCCCCCAACGAGAAGGTCGAACTCGATCTCCTCATGAAGGGCGTCGAAACCACCGCCTACCTGTGGGGCGATCTGGCTGAGAGCTGGCGCGAGGCACACTGAAGAGGCCCGTTCGCGTCCTGAAGAGCGCCCCGCACACCCGTCCTGCTGAACCGCCCGCCGAAACAACCGTTCCACCGGGGGAGTTGGAAGCACCCGTGACCACCTGGACCGACCGCACCGCCGACCGTCCCATCTCGCTCACCGCCCCGAGCGGCATCGACCGGGCCGCCCACCACCGGCTCGACGAGGCCTGGCTCGCGGCGGCCTGGAGCCACCCCACGACTCGCGTCTTCGTGGTCTCCGGCGGTCAGGTGCTCATCGACGAGACGGCGGACGGCACCACCGAACTCGTGATGACCCCCTCCTTCGAGGCCCCGCTCACCGAGGCGCACCGCTACTTCCTGGGCACGGACGACGACGGTGTGAGCTACTTCGCACTCCAGAAGGACGCGCTCCCGGGCCGCATCGACCAATCCGCCCGCGCGGCGGGCCTGCGCGAGGCAGGCCTTCTGCTGTCCCCCCGCGCCGCGGGCCTGATGGTGCACGCCGTCGCCCTGGAGAACTGGCAGCGACTGCACCGCTTCTGCTCGCGCTGCGGCGAACGCACCGTCATCGCGGCCGCCGGCCACATCCGCCGCTGCCCCGCCTGCGGCGCAGAGCACTACCCGCGCACCGACCCGGCCGTGATCATGGCGGTGACGGACGACGAGGACCGCATCCTGCTCGGCCGCCAGGTGCACTGGCCCGAAGGCCGTTTCTCCACACTCGCCGGTTTCGTCGAGCCCGGCGAGTCCATCGAGCAGTCCGTGCGCCGCGAGGTCTTCGAAGAGGCGGGCGTCACGGTCGGCGAGGTCGAGTACGTCGCCAGCCAGCCCTGGCCCTTCCCTTCCAGCCTCATGCTCGGTTTCATGGCCCGCGCCACCTCCTCCGAGATCAACGTCGACGGCGAGGAAATCCACGAGGCCCGCTGGTTCTCCCGGGAAGACCTGCGGGCCGCGTTCGAGTCCGGGGAGGTGCTGCCTCCCTACGGAATCTCGATCGCGGCCCGCCTCATCGAGCTCTGGTACGGCAAGCCCCTGCCCACGCGGGCAGTCGGCTGACTCCGCTCAGACGCTGATCTTCTGCTTGACCTGTGCGAGCGAAGGGTTCGTGAGCGTCGAACCGTCCGCGAAGAGAACGGTGGGAACCGTCTGGTTTCCGCCGTTCGCCTTCTCCACGAACGCCGCGGACTGCGGGTCCTGCTCGATGTTGATCTCGTTGTACGTGATGCCCTCGCGGTCCATCTGGCTCTTCAGCCGACGGCAGTAGCCACACCACGTGGTGCTGTACATCGTCACAGTGCCCTGCATGTCGAATGCGCTCCTTCACGGCGTCGGGGTGCGTGGTCGCTGCGTAGAGGAACGTACGTGGTGTGCCCGCCATTCCCGCCGGAGGCAGCCGAGGCGGCCGTACCGGCGCGGCGGTACCCGGAGCCGCCCCGCGGCGGTATCCGAAGCCGCCCCACGGCGGTACCCGGAGCCGCCCAGGCGGCACGTGACGCCTGCCGCATTAGTACGACTGCAGAGGTCTCCCTGTGGACAACCGGCTCATCCGTCTCCGGTGACCTGGCAGCATGGCGGGGTGACAGCAGCAACGCACTCCACCCTCTTCCCGCAGGTTCCGGACACGGCCGACGCGGTGCTCGACGGGCTCGACCCCGAGCAGCGCGAGGTCGCCACCGCTCTGCACGGGCCGGTGTGCGTGCTGGCGGGCGCCGGCACGGGCAAGACACGGGCGATCACCCACCGCATCGCCTACGGTGTGCGCGCCGGGATCCTGCAGCCGTCCAGCGTGCTCGCCGTCACCTTCACCAACCGCGCCGCGGGCGAGATGCGCGGCCGACTGCGCCAGCTCGGTGCAGGAGGCGTCCAGGCGCGGACCTTCCACTCCGCCGCGCTGCGTCAGCTGCAGTACTTCTGGCCGAAAGCAGTGGGTGGCGGCCTGCCACGGCTCATCGACCGCAAGATCCAGCTCGTCGCCGACGCGGCGGCCGCCTGCCGCATCCGCCTCGACCGGGGGGAGCTGCGGGACGTCACCGCGGAGATCGAGTGGTCCAAGGTCACCCAGACCATCCCCGCCGACTACGCGGCAGCAGCAGCCAAGGCCGGCCGCGAGGCCCCCCGCGACCCGGCCGAGATCGCCCAGCTGTACAGCGCCTACGAAGACCTCAAGCGTGACCGAGCGGTCATCGACTTCGAGGACGTCCTGCTGCTGACGGTCGCCATCCTCCAGGACCGGCACGACATCGCCGAACAGGTCCGTTCCCAGTACCAGCACTTCGTGGTCGACGAGTACCAGGACGTCAGCCCGCTCCAGCAAAGACTCCTCGAACTGTGGCTCGGCGAGCGCGACAGCCTGTGCGTGGTCGGCGACGCCAGCCAGACGATTTATTCGTTCACGGGCGCAACTCCCGACCACCTTCTCGACTTCCGGGGCCGCCACCCCGGAGCCACCGTCGTCAAGCTCGTGCGGGACTACCGTTCCTCGCCCCAGGTCGTTCACCTCGCCAACGGCCTGCTCGCCCAGGCCCGCGGCCGGGCCGCCGAGCACCGCCTCGAGCTGATCTCGCAACGCGCCCCGGGGCCCGAGCCCGTCTACGCCGAGTACACCGACGAGCCGGCCGAGGCCGAGGGCGCCGCCCGTCGCATCCGTGACCTCATCGCCTCCGGCGTCCCCGCGGGCGAGATCGCGATCCTGTTCCGTACGAACTCCCAGTCCGAGATCTACGAGCAGGCCCTCGCCGACGCCGGAGTGCCCTACCAGCTGCGCGGCGCCGAGCGGTTCTTCGACCGCCCCGAAGTGCGCAGGGCAGGCGCCGCCCTGCGCGCCGCGGCCCGCTTCGGCGGCAACGACTCGCTGCTCGACGACGCCGTCGATCTGCCCTCACAGGTTCGCGCCGTGCTGTCGGGCGAGGGTTGGACCAGTCAGCCTCCCGCCGGCTCGGGTGCGGTCAGAGAGCGCTGGGAGTCGCTGGCAGCCCTCGTGCACCTCGCCCAGGATTTCGCCGCCGCCAAGCCCGGCGCGACGCTCGGTGACCTGGTGGCCGAGCTCGACGAACGCGCGAGCGCCCAGCACGCCCCGACCGTGCAGGGCGTCACCCTCGCCTCCCTGCACTCGTCCAAGGGACTCGAGTGGGACGTCGTCTTCCTGGTCGGTGTCGCCGAGGGCATGATGCCGATCACCTACGCAAAGACCGACGAGCAGATCGAGGAGGAACGCCGCCTCCTTTATGTCGGCGTCACCCGCGCCAGAGAGCACCTCCTCGTCTCCTGGGCACTGTCCCGCTCGCCCGGCGGCCGGCCGAACCGCCGCCCCAGCCGATTCCTCGACGGCCTGCGCCCCGGCTCCGTCGCCACCTCGGGCCGCGGCAGCGGCGGCGGCCCGGGAGGCATCGAGCGCGGCGTCGGAAGCAGTGGCGGTACCGCCGTACGGCGCAGAAGCCGGACCCCGGCGCGCTGCCGCGTGTGCGGCCGCACCCTGACGGACGCCGGTGAGATGAAGCTGATGCGCTGCGAGGGCTGCCCCTCCGACATGGACGAGGGGCTCTACGAGCGGTTGCGCGAGTGGCGCGCGGTGCAGGCGCAGCGCAGCGGACAGCCCGCGTTCTGCGTCTTCACCGACAAGACGCTGATGGCAATCGCCGAGAGCGCGCCCGACGACGAGGGCGAGCTCGCGCGGATCCCTGGGGTCGGAGTGCGCAAGCTCAACCGCTTCGGAGCCGATGTTCTGGCCATCTGCGCAGGTCAGGAGCTTGCAGGAGGCGATGAGGGTGGCTGATACAAACTCGTCGAAAAAATAGTTTGCGCATGCCCCAGCAATCCCCATAGGTTCTTAGCACGGGAACGGCGGCCTTCTCCGAGGCCCTGGTTCCGTGCTGTACTTAATAGCCGTCGGACTGGCTCACCCCGGTCCCCTTAGACGCCGAGAGGAGGCGACTCCAGTGATCAGCATCAACACCAGCTCCATCAGCACTCTCAAAGTGACCGATCGCTCGGTCGTCTCCACGTGCCTGCTCGGCGTCTCGAACCTGGGCACCGGTGTGTCCGGCATTCCTGCCGTCCGTCCGGCGTCCTCCCTGGCTCTCGCGGGTCTTCCCATCCGTGAGCGCAATGAGCGACCGATCAAGGCACTGGAAGCAGCAGTAGTGGCAGAGGCGCAGGCCTATGCCTTTGCGGCAGCCGGTGCCGGATCCCTGAAGCAGACGACGCAGCACCACAAGATGTGGGCCTTCCGTGGGCCTGAACCCTGGAGTGATCCAGCCTGATTCTCGATCAGGCCGGCGCCTTCAGGGCCGCGGAACCCCACCCGGGATCCGCGGCCCTTCTGTTTGTCCCCGACCGGGGGCGACAGAGCGAAGGGGCCTCGGGACAAGAAAAGAACCCGGTACCAGCCGCCAACCGGCCAACCGGCCGGCACGACCAGACGAGGAAGACGAACCGTGCAACTCGAAGCGCACGCCCCGTCCGTACCGCCTTCCGAAACGATCCCCCCGCCCGGCCTCACGGAGGACTCCACCTTGATCCCGCTCACTGCGCTCACCGCGCTCGACGACGCCATCGAGAACCTCGGCGTACCCGTCCCCTGCCGCTCCAACGACCCGGAGGTCTTCTTCGCCGAGTCGCCGGCCGATGTCGAGTACGCCAAGTCCCTCTGCCGCACCTGCCCGCTGATCGAGGCCTGCCTCGCCGGTGCCAAGGAGCGGCGTGAGCCCTGGGGCGTCTGGGGTGGCGAGCTCTTCGTCCAGGGTGTTGTCGTGGCCCGCAAGCGGCCGCGTGGCCGCCCGCGCAAGAACCCGGTTGCGGCATGAACATCCGAGGAACGATCGACCGCCCCCTGACGCACGACCCCAAGAAGCAGGCCCCGATGAAGCCGTCCACCAGCGAGCCCGCAGGCTCCGCGATCCCAGACTTCACCACCACCGGCGCGAACGACTCGCGTCAGAACAGGACCCGAGAGATGCAACTCATCCCAGAAGCCCTGGCTCGTGCGCATATGGACGAGCGACTGCAGGAGGCCGAGCGGGAACGCCGGGCCGTGCGCCTGGCGACCGCCCGCCGGATGCAGCGTCGGGCCGAGCGCGCCTCGATGCGAGCCCGGCGCGCGCTGGCCATGGCGGTCATGCAGTAGTCGACAGCAGTCGCACCCCAGCGGCCAGGGCAGTCGCAGCAGCCACAGCAGTTCCAGGCAGTAAATCCTCGCGGGGGCCGGTCCGAACGGACCGGCCCCCGCGGTGCGTTGTGCCGGGCGAACCGCCGATTACGGGGATATCGTCGCCGAGTGACGAGTCTTCCCGGGGACAGTGACAGCAACGGCTCCGCACCGCGGCCCGACGCGGACGAAGCCCAGCACATCGTGTGCGCCCGCTGCGGTACCCGGGCCGACGGTCCCCCGCTGACGTGGACCTGTTCTGTCGAGAACGGCGCCCGCCACTACTTCTGCGACAACTGCGCCCGGTCCAACCTCAGGGCGATCGAGGGCCGGCTGGACTCGGCCTGGTGGTAGGCGGCCCCAACCTACGCTTCTGCGACCGGTAGCTCCTCAGACACGAACCCCGGCAGCCACTCCTCCAGTTCATCGCGCAGGCGCACCGTCGCGCCCAACTGGCACAGGACACCGATGGTGCTGAGTGTCACGCGGTGGATCAGGAGATACGACGGCGGCAGATTGAGTCGCTTGCCCAGTTGATAGGCGGGGGAGCGGGGGTCGGCCACTCGGGCGGCCTGGCTGCGCATCCAGCCTCGGGTGAAGGTGAACTCGTCCGCCTGAGCCGGTTCGATGATCGGCAGGAGGTAGTCCAGGACCGCGTCGGGTTCGAGCTCTATGGACTCCTTGACGAAGCCCTCCTCGCAGAGCAGCTCGTAGACCGCCTCGGCCTGGCCGTCGATGGTCATGCGGAGGGATTCGCCGATCGGCAGAGGCAGGCCGCCGGGGAGACGGTCGACCGTGCCGAAGTCCAGGACGCCCAGGCGCCAGCCGTTCTTCTCGTCCGGGAGGAGGCGGAAGTTGCCCGGATGCGGATCGGCGTGCAGCAGGCCGGTGCGGGCCGGGCCCGAGAAGAGAAAACGGGCCAGCAGCTGGCCGGCACGGTCTCGCTGTTCCGGGGTGCCGGCGGCGATCACTTCCGACATCGGTATCCCGTCGATCCACTCGGTCACCAGGATCTGGTCGCACTGGTGGATCACCGCCGGTACGAGGACGTCCGGATCGCCGGCGAACTCTTCCGCGTGAGCTGTCTGGGCCTGGGCCTCCAGCTCGTAGTCGAGCTCCTCGGAGACACGGTCGCGCAGTTCCGCGATGAGCGGCTTGATGTCCATGCCGGGGATCAGGGGGCCGAGGAGTCGGGCGAATCGGCTGAGCTGGGTCAGATCGGACAGCAGGGCCTCGCCGGCTCCGGGGTATTGCACCTTGACGGCGACCTCGCGCCCGTCGTGCCACACCGCCCGGTGCACCTGGCCGATCGAGGCCGCCGCGGATGGCTTGTCCTCGAATTTCTGGAACAGCTCGGACCAGTCCTCGCCGAGCCGCTGCTCCAGCACGGAGTGGACGGTGCGCGTCGGCATGGGCGGCGCGGCTTCCTGGAGTTTCGTCAGCGCCGCGCGATAGGGCCCCGCGACCTCCTCCGGCAGCGCCGACTCGAAGACGGACAGTGCCTGCCCGAACTTCATCGCGCCGCCCTTGAGCTCGCCGAGCACCTTGAACAGCTGCTCCGCCGTGCGCTGCTGCAGCTCCCGGCCCACCAGCTCCGCCGATTTCCCGCCGATCCGTTTGCCCAGTCCCCAGGTCGCCCGCCCGGCGAAGCCGAGGGGTAGCGCGGCGAGTTTGGCGGTACGGGTGACCGCCTTCCGGGGAAGATCAGACATGCGCCCTCCAAGTCCCAGACAGCCGTGCCGCGTACGACTGTTGCTCTGCCATTGTCTCGTGCGGCCCGCCGTCCTCCGAGGCGCGCTCCCCCTTAGCTTTCTCCGCCGCTCCGCAGGGGCATGCCGGATGCGGCCAGACCGGTTTCGCGTGCCAGTCGAAACCCGGGACCGATGCCTCCCAGCGCACCCCCGCACGGGAGGGCGACGTCCCGTCCAGGAAGGCGAGAGCGTGGCCCGCGGCCAGCCCGGCGACGGCTGCGGCCAGCGCAAGGTCGCACGCCGGCACCCCGCGCGGCTGCCCCGAGCGCCACTGCGCGACCAGGCGTGGCCAGGTCGGATCCCGGTCGACGCGCCCCTGGTCCAGGCAGCCCGCGCAGCCCGTGTCGCCGGGCAGGACCAGGGGGCCCACCACGCCGGTGCCCTCGACGACACCTGCGTACAGATGAGGCATTCCTGAGGCGATCAGGGTCTCGGCCGCGGCTGGATCGGGAGCGTGGACGGCTAGGCCGTCTCGGGGAGTGAGGATCACCAGCGACAGTCCGCCCGCCGCCTGCTCCTTCCCCTTCTCCGTCTTCTTGGAGGATGTCCGAGGCGGCCGGTCCGGTGCCGCTCGGCGTACCGCCCGGCGTGCGGCGTCCTCCCGGCGCTCGCCGATGGAGTCGGCGGGCAGCCCACCCGGTGCCACATCCCACGGCTCGACGCAGCCGACGTCGCGCACCTCGACCTCGCCCACACCCGCGCCCGCGAGCAGCGAGGCCAGCACCACTCCGACTCGGCCGGCGCCCCGGACCTGCACGCGCAGTGAGCGGCGGGCGGCCAGTCGTTGGATGGCGCCGCCCGGTTCGCAGGAGACGAGGGAGAGGGACGCGAGGTCGGGGCGCAGCCGGTCCAGGACGTCCCTCTTCTTGCGCAGGGCGACCGCGGCCGGGCCGCCGCCGGTCGAGTCCTCCAGCAGGCCGGACCGGGTCAGCCGCTCCACCAGGCCGTCCACCTGGCCGTCCGGCAGCCCCATCCTGCGTCCCTCGTCGCGCAGGAGCGGCAGCCCCCGTGTCCCGTCGAGCAGGTCGAGGAAACCGCCGGTCGCCGTGTCCATCGGGCCCAGCACTATCGCGTGCGCGGGTGTCATCCCGAACTGCACGGTCTTGAGATCCCGCCAGCCGCGCCGCAGCGCGGGCTTCACGATCGGATGCATGGCCTACCCCCGTAGCTAGAGCGTCCCCGTGTGTCGGCGGTGCGGGTCGTGCGCCGCCGTCGAATGCAAGCATGCCCGTCTCGGCCGAACGGTGCCGAAAGTTGTCCACAGCCTGCACCGTTCGTCATACAAATCAAGCGCACGGAGTGCGGATCGGCATCGAACCGTCTCAGGGGCGGGACTTCCCGCATGTGCAGCGGGTAACGTCGGGGCGTGCCCGCCGACCCACTGCACCGCGCCGGAAAACCACAGCGCAGCACGACGAGCCCGCCGCCGAGCGGCTCGGGGGCGAGCGCGATCGAGGTCCGCAGGAGCGCGCGCCGGCGCAGAACGGTCTCCGCGTACCGCGAGGGCGATCGCACCGTCGTGCTCATCCCCGCTCGGATGTCCGAGGCGGAGGAGCAGCGCTGGGTGACCGTCATGCTCGACAAGCTGGCCGCCCAGGAGAACAAGCGGGTGCTCGGTGACGCCGAGCTGGCCGAGCGCGCGGAGCGCTTGTCGGGCCAGTACTTCGGCGGTCGTGCCCGGCCGACGTCGGTGCGCTGGGTGACCAATCAGAACACGCGCTGGGGCTCATGCACCCCGTCCGAGGGCAGTATCCGTCTATCGCACCGGTTGCAGGGCATGCCCGAGTACGTCGTCGACTACGTCCTCGTCCACGAACTCGCCCATCTGCTCGTACCGGGACATGGGCCGCGTTTCTGGCGGCTCCTTGAGGCGTATCCGCGTACCGAGCGTGCGCGTGGCTACCTCGAAGGGGTGGTCGCCGCCGACCGGCTGCCCCATCTGCCCGCGGCGCGCGACGAGTAGAGGGTCCGCACGCGCCGCGAGAGGCGATTGTGTACCGGGTCTGTACCGGCTTCGTCCACTCCGAGAGTTTGCCGTTAGCCTGACGCGACGCACTCGTATTCGGGATGGGGGACGGTCGTTACGCATGGCCAGGGAATTCCAACGCGGCCACAAGGCCAAGATCAGTGACCTCACCGCGGGCACCGATCTGTATGTAGGTGTGCAGATCACCGGCCCCGGACTGACCTTCGACATCAGCTGCTTCGGTCTGGACGCCGACGAACGGCTCTCGGACGATCGGTACTTCGTCTTCTTCAATCAGCCGAAGAGCCCGGAGGAGTCCATCCAGATCCTCGGCGCCCAGTCGGGCGACTCGGAGTCCTTCCGGGTGACCCTCGACCGGATCCCGACGCAGATCCAGAAGCTGTCGTTCACGGCGACCCTCGACGGCGCGGGGCAGATGTCGCAGATCGCCCCCGGATATCTTCGTATCGTCGCGGGTGGCGAGGAGGTGGCCCGGTACTCGTTCAGCGGGGCGGAGTTCTCCACCGAACGTGCCGTGATGCTGGGCGACTTCTACCTGAAGGACGTCTGGCGGTTCGCCGCCGTGGGACAGGGCTTCGACGGCGGCCTCGAGGCACTGCTGAAGAACTTCGGCGGTGAGGTCGCCGACGAGCAGCCCGCCGGGCAGCAGCCGCAACCAGGCGCCGCACCGTCCTTCGCCCCGCCGGCCCAGGCCACCGCACCGCCCGCCTTCGGCGCCCCGGCCTCCCCCGCCCCGGCGCCCGTTCCCGCGCCGCAGCCCGCCGCCCAGGGCTTCGCGCCGCCCCCGGGAGCCACGCCGCCTCCCGCCCCGGT